>JAYWAI010000141.1:0-5896 GCA_043782545.1 Acidimicrobiia bacterium | reverse complement strand
AGCACGCCGGCGAGTGAGTGATCTGCGCTGCGAATCGTGATCAGGTTTACAAAATCTTCCGCTTCGCTGGTCTTGGTTTCGCTCACCGCTAAACCGTGCTCCGCGGCGAACTGCGGCGCGTTCACGTAGGTGACGCTGTCGGTGATGACAGAGCCGAGCAAACCCTTGAGGGTGGCGAGCGTGAGAATTCGCGTGTCGTAGTCGGCCAATTCGCCGGCGTAGGCAATCGAAATGTTGGTCGGCAGCCCGCCGCACAAGCCGGTGAAAATACGGCCAAGGTGCTCGGCCAAGCCGAGGTACGGCTTGACGGTTTCGGCCAATTCGGATGCGTCGATGTTGACGGCGAAGGGCACGAAATCGCCGGCCAACGCCAGCTCGATTTGTTCGGCAATTGTGTCGCCTGCTTTGTCTTGCGCTTCCTTGGTGCTGGCGCCGAGGTGAGGCGTGACGACCACTTGGGGCATCGAAAACAAAGGACTCGACGTGGTGGGCTCGACGTTGAAAACATCAAGCGCAGCGCCCGCGATGTAGCCATTTTCGATGGCCCACACCAGCGCGTCTTCATCCACGATGCCGCCGCGGGCGGTGTTGATAATTCGTTGACCGGGCTTGGCTTGACTCAGCATCTCCTTGCCCAACAGTCCAACAGTTTCTTTGGTTTTCGGCAGGTGTACCGATACGAAATCGGAGCACGCCATGAGCGCTTCGAGCGTCATCAATTCCACGCCCATTTGCCGGGCCCGTTCGGCCGTAACGAACGGGTCATAGGCCACCACGCGCATGCCGAAAGCCAACATGCGATGTGCCACCAATTTGCCGACACGACCTATACCCACGATGCCGAGCGTCTTTTCGAAGAGCTCAACGCCTTCCCATTTGCTGCGCTCCCAGCGACCTTCCACCAACGCCCGGTGGGCTTGGGGAATATTGCGGGCTTGCGCCATGAGTAATGCAATGGCTTGCTCGGCCGCGCTCACCACGTTGGATTGCGGTGCGTTGCAGACCATCACGCCTTTGCGTGTTGCCGCAGGAACGTCCACGTTGTCGAGCCCAATACCGGCGCGCCCGACCACGATGAGATCCGTGGCCGCCTCAAGCAACTCGGCGGTCACGAAGGTCGCTGAGCGGATGATGAGTGCGTGAGCCCCGGGAATCGTCGCTGCCAATTGCTCTGGTGAGAGCCCAATTTGAATGTCGACGTCATGCCCAGCCTGACGCAAGCCTTCCAGGCCCGCGTCGGCAATTTCTTCTGTTACAAGAATTCGTGCCACGCCCATATTGTTACTTTTCCACGAAGTGGAACAGGCATAGATTTGGTCCTGTTACAAGATTGTCACCCAACCCGGGCAGACCGTGATCTACCCAGCGCGCTGGGTGGCCGGAACGTTCAGATCTAGCCCAGCAAGGTCGCTATTCGGCTCACGCCTTCGACCAAATCGTCATCACCGAGCGCATAGCTCATTCGGGCGTAGCCAGGCGCGCCAAAGGCTTCGCCCGGCACGATGGCCACTTTGGCTTGATCCAAAATCACAGCGGCCAAATCCAACGCCGTGGTTGGCGTAACGCCACCAATTGGGCGTCCAAGAGCCCCTGACACGTTCGGGAACGCGTAGAAGGCGCCTTCTGGCTCCATGCAGGTGAAGCCGGGCACCTCGTTGAGCATACGGTGAATTGTTTTGCGTCGACGGTCAAACGCCGTGCGCATCATGGCCACGTCGTCGAGGTTGCCGTTCAGGGCGGCTACTGCGGCCCGTTGGGCGACGTTTGACACGTTGGAAGTGGCGTGGCTTTGCAGGTTGGTAGCGGCCTTGATCACGTCGGCGGGGGCAATCATCCACCCCACCCGCCAACCAGTCATGGCATACGTTTTTGCGACGCCGTGCAGGATCACGGCTTGGTCACGCAAGCCGGGCACTTGCACGGGGACGCTGGAGAATTTGTGGTCGCCGTACACGAGATGTTCGTAGATTTCGTCGGTCACAACCCAGAGACCTTTAGCCAATGCCCACTCGCCGATTTCACGAACTTGTTCTGGCGTATACACGGCGCCAGTTGGGTTGCTCGGACTCACGAACAGCAAGATTTTCGTGCGCGCCGTACAGGCCGCGTCGAGCTCGTCGATGCTGACTTTGAAACCAGTGGCCTCAGTGGTGTTGAGATACACCGGCACACCGCCAGCTAACGCGATGGCTTCCGGGTACGTGACCCAGTAGGGCGCGGGCACGAGCACTTCGTCGCCCGGGTCACAGAGCGCGGCAAAGGTGTTGTACACGGCTTGCTTGCCGCCGTTGGTAATCAACACGTTGGCGGGCGTGGCTTCAAAGCCAGAGTCACGCTTGGTTTTGAAGCACACAGCTTCTTTGAGCTCAGGCAAACCACCGGCCGGCGTATAGCGATGATTTTTCGGATCCCTGCACGCCGCAATGGCGGCCTCGACGATGTGGTTGGGCGTCGGAAAGTCTGGTTCCCCGGCACCGAAGCCGATCACGTTTTCGCCAGCAGCTTGGAGCGCCTTGGCTTTGGCGTCCACGGCGAGGGTGGCTGATTCGGCGATTGCGGCAATTCGTTGGGATACGCGTTTCACACCTGCGATAGTGGCAGGTAATGGCTACCTCTCCCCAATTAATTTCCATTCCCACTGCCCTGCTGCCTGCCGATGGACGCTTCGGTTGCGGCCCGTCCAAGGTCCGGCCAGAAGCGCTGGCGGCCTTGTCGGCCAGCGGTTCAAGCGTGTTTGGCACCTCACATCGTCAGGCACCCGTGCGTTCGCTGGTCGGTTCGGTGCGCTCAGGTTTACGGGCGTTGTTCAATTTGCCCGATGGCTACGAGGTCGTGATCGGCAACGGTGGGTCAACGGCATTTTGGGATATTGCGACGTTTTGTTTGATCGAGTCGCGCAGCCAACACTTGGTATTTGGCGAATTTTCTTCTAAATTTGCCGACGCATCCAGGTCCGCACCATTCCTCGGCGACCCAACCGTGATCTCGGTTGCGCCCGGCTCACATCCCCTGTCCGTAGCCGAAGATGGTATCGACGTGTACGCGATGACGCACAACGAAACTTCCACCGGCGTGACCATGCCGCTGGCCCGACCGGTCGGCATTGACGACGACGCGCTGGTGGTTGTCGATGCCACGTCGGCGGCCGGCGGCATCGCCTTCGATGCGAGCGAGACAGACGTGTACTACTTCGCCCCCCAGAAATGTTTCGCCTCTGACGGTGGGTTGTGGGTGGCGCTCATGTCGCCCCGCGCTATTGAGCGTGTGCAGCGCATCAAATCCAGCGGCCGTTGGACTCCGGCGTTCTTTTCGCTCTGGACCGCTATCGAGCAATCACGACTCGAACAGACATACAACACACCCGCACTCGCCACGATGCACATGTTCAACTCGCAATTGCAGTGGATGCTCGACGGCGGCGGCCTGTCGTTCGCGGCGGGACGTTGCCTCGAATCGTCGAGCATTTTGTACAACTGGGCGCTTGGCTCGAGTTATGCATCGCCGTTCGTGGCTGACGCTGCCATGCGCTCGCCCGTAGTCGGCACGATCGACCTCGACCCCGCCATCGATTTCAACGACGTCTGCATTGCACTGCGGGCCAACGGCATTGTCGACACCGACCCCTACCGAAAACTGGGCCGCAACCAACTACGCATTGGCATGTTTCCGGCTGTTGACCCCGCCGACGTCGCCGCCCTGACCGCCTGCATCGACTACGTCGTAACCCAACTGGCGTAAGGCGTATACCACTACTATACCGCATTCGGTATAGTAGTGGTATTAAGACTGACAGCTATTCCACTTCCGAGGTGGCGGAAATACTCGGCGTCTCATCTCGACGGGTAAGAGCACTAGTGGCGCAATGCGATCTTGACGCTGAACGTGTTGGGAACAGCTTGCGTATCGACCCGCTGTCGCTCGCCCGCCTTCAAACAAGCTCACGGTCCGCGAGCAGATCGTTGTCGCCCAGGATGTGCTGGGCCGCCCTGCTCACCAAATTCGGCACGGTGAATGTTGCCTATATAGGCGACGCCTTCGCCCTTTCGGCAAGCGAACGCGGCCGACTTGTCGCGCTCGCCCACCGGCACTCACACGAACTCCCACACCTCGTGAAGCGACGGGCGAAGACCACTCGATGGTCCGTTCGAACCAACTATTTGGCGTCGCTACTAGCCCTTCCGAATTCGTGGACCTCCGGTGAATCCGCCATCGAACGACACAATGTCAACTTGACAGTTCGGCCCGATCGAGGCGAGCTTTACGTTTTTTCTGGGCACCTTGATGACATCACGAAGTCGTTCTCACTTCGCAAAGACGACACGCCAAATCTCGTGATTCACGAGTTGCCCGACTTCCTAACCCTGAAAAACTACTTGGCGACGATCGATAGCCTCCCCGCCGTCGTTACGGCTTTCGACCTCATCGACTCAGGCGAACCTCGGACCCGCACTGCTGGCATCGAGCTACTCAATCGGCAAGTCGGATTCACACGATGAGCACACCGTTGCCGGTCTTGGTTTCGCGCGACGTACACCTCACCTCAGTCGTCGGAATCGACACAACTTTGTGGGCGTTGATCCTTGAAATCGGAGGTCAGCTTGCGACCGCCGATTGGTTGTTGGTCGGCGTGCAGATGGTGGCACTCCACGGTGTCATTGCGGGCCGACAGCCGGTCCGCACCACAGAAGATATCGACATGGTGGCGAACGTGCTAGCTCGCCGCCACGCAATCGGGGCGTGTGTCGACGCGATCGAGTCGGCCGGGCTGACTGCTTCACCATCGATTTCAGGCGATCGTCTTCACCGCTTTGAACGGCACGGAACGCGGGTCGACCTTGTCGTGGCGGATCATCTGCCGAAAGGGCTCAGGCCGAAGATTAAGGGGCGGACGGCCGTCAGCATTGTTGGGGCCCAGCGGGCAATCGACCGAGCTCACATCGTCGCCGTGGTTCTCGGGGATCAACGAGCGATCGTTCCACTGCCTGACATTCTGGGTGCGATAGTGCTGAAAGCGCGCGCCGCCGTGGCTGATAGTCGCGATCCGTCGCGACACATCAGCGACATCGCGTTTCTCTGTTCGTGCCCCGACAATCCAATTGCTCTTGCAGCCACCATCGATGCAAAAGAACGTCGGTACCTGAATAAAGTGCATTTGCCGATCGACACACGCGCCGCCCCGTGGGTATTCCTCGACCCAGCCGATCGCTGGAAGGCGCTCGAGGCGTGGCGACTGCTGTCGGAACCACCGGCTTAGCCTGCTCCAACCCGCTCTATTTGGGCATAAGCCAGGGGGCTTGGGGAAGTGGGTCGCCGATTTCGAGAAAAGTTTTCAGATTTGACAGCACGGCAGCCCAGCCGTGGGCGGCCAACTCAAGCTCGGCGTTGTCTCGCAACCGCTCATGTAGAACGGTCAAACGGGCAATGTCATGAAACTCATCAATCGTCATCGTGACGTACGAGACGAATCCACCGCCCTCATTACCTGGGTCATCCCAACTGGTCTTGAGACAGCGCGGCGCGTCAGCAACGAGCACCTCGCCCACGACATCGGCAATGCCAGAACCATCAGTGCGCACGTGCTCCCACCGCGCTCCGACTTCCCACGTGGACACATTGCTATGCCCCCAAAATCGCCCCGTCGCCTCGGCGCTCGTGAGCGCCTCCCACACCTGTCGCGCCGAGGCCTTCACGTAGGTCACAGAGCGAAATTCCGGTTTGTTGTCCACGGCCATCCCCCTTGATGTATCGGTAGGAAAATCTTACGGCCAACGCAGCGAGTGAACAATTGTTCTCTCAGGGATTGCGTCCCGGCGTGTGGTGTAGAAGGTTGTGTGTTCCTCGAAGCTGTTGGTTAGTTTCGGGGTGCTGCGGGTAATGCTAGTTCGCCGGGTTGGTC
>JAYWAI010000140.1:0-2239 GCA_043782545.1 Acidimicrobiia bacterium | reverse complement strand
TTCGGCTCTACCGGCAACGTGCGCCTCAATCAGCCCATTGTGGGCATGGCGGCAACACCCTCGGGTCACGGATACTGGCTAGCAGCATCCGACGGTGGCATTTTCTCGTTCGGCGACGCTTCTTTTTATGGGTCCACCGGCAACATTACGCTCAACCGGCCCATTGTGGGCATGGCGGCAACACCCTCGGGTCACGGATACTGGCTAGCAGCATCCGACGGTGGCATTTTCTCGTTCGGCGACGCTCGGTTTATGGGCAGCACTGGCGGCATTGCTCTAGCGAAACCAATCGTGTCGATCATGACCTCGAAATCTGGCACCGGCTACACACTCGTTGCTGCTGACGGTGGCCTATTTGGGTTCGGTGCCACTGAATCGTGGGGCGGTATAGGGATGCCCATCAGCCAGGCAATATCGGGCGCCGCCATCAACATAAACGGCAGCGGCTACTGGATGGTCACCGCTGCGGGCGCCGTGTTTGCATTTGGTCCGCCCCGAAATGACATGCCATCTGGACTTACGGACAAAGCACCTGGTGGCACGAATGAACAGAACATCGCCGCCGACATTTTCAAACGCATCAACCTCGAGCGAGTTTCGCTCGGCCGTGCGCCGCTGGCGTGGGATTTCGAACTCACCACCGAGGCCACCGGCTGGAGCCACACGATGGCCAACACGGGAAATTTCGTCCATTCGAACGCAGCACCATCGCAGGCCGAAAATATCTCGTGGGGCAGCGGCAGTTACGCAGATTCCGGCTCTGCGGAGACTGGCTTCTTAATGTCGGATCACCACCGTTGGACGATGCTCGACGGTCGTTACACAAGCGTGGGTGTCGGCGTCGTATGTGCTGCCGACGGCACGCTGTGGGTTACCGAAAACTTCCGGGCCCATCCGTCCCTAGGTGCCGGACCATCGAACCCACAAACCCCGGTCAATCCCCACCTTTTGGATGAGGACAACGGCATTCACTGCTAACGCGTTCAGCCAACCGGATCGCCGACGATGAGTTGGCCTTCGAGGTAGTTGGCGAGAGCGCCCTTCTCATTCGGCTGGTACAAGCGCACGAGATTTCCGAACAAACACACCGCTGGAGATGTCGCCGACGCGCCGCACGCGAACGACTCACCACCCCACATCTGGTGGCTGCCGGACGCCAGCAAATTACCAATGACGGCACCGAACCCTGGGCCGGCAGGCAGATCAGAAGTGCGGTTTCCGACCTCAACGATCGTCATCAAAATCCCATACGCGGCGGCCGCGTCATCAGAAACCGTAATCGTACCCACTGACAATTTGGTGAAGTCGGCGACCGCATTTACCACTTTGTCGTAAGGGGCCTTGGTTTGGTCGACCCCGCCCACGAAACTCCAGCCCCGAGCGTCGTCGTTGACGCGACTGGTGACACTCGGTGATCCGCACACGGCCAACGCCAACGCTGGCGTCTTAAAATTCAACGCGTGGTGGGCTCGAATTGCGTTGATACACGTTGTGTCATCCCCGTTGTAGAGCACCAAAATTGCATCAATCGGCACAGCCGACACTGAGCCACCCGGCGAAGTCGGTGGTGGGAAAAGGCCAGTTGCCGGCACAGACGTGGTCGTCGAGCTTTGCCCGCCGGTTCCGTTAATCAGGCCCCGAAAATACGACTCCATCTGCGGCTCCGACGGGCCCGCCGAGCCAATCACGAACGTAATCTGGGCTCCCTGAGCAATTGCTTGCGCTTTAATTGTCGCAATGTGTTCCGGGGTGTAGACATCTGGCGGTAAGAGCACACCCAACGACTTTGACCCGAGGTAGCTCGGCTTGATGGCGTAGGAAATCATCGTGGCAATTTCACTGCTGAGCCCGCCACTGAAGAAACTCACCCCCGGCAATTTTTCATCGGCGGTGGCCGTAGGTCTCGTCATAAAAACAGGAATCCGCTGCGAGCGAAACGCCCCGAAGTCAACGTGGGCATCTCGACCCGCCACTATCAGTTCCACGTGAGATGCGATCAACGTTTCTGCACAATGGACGCCGGCGCTCTCCGTGCCACTTGCGCACGGCACCAACTGGATGGGGCGTCCCGTTACACCACCCAAAGTTTCGTTGATCTGGCTCGCCGCGGAATTCATCACCGCTGCGAAATCTGGGGCTCCTGCGACATCGTTGCCTGAGTCGTATACGACGCCGATCGGAATTGGATCGCCGTCGGCTTTTTTCGGCGTGCTCGTTGGTGAAGTGACTGGGAGCGTGC
>JAYWAI010000139.1:0-15870 GCA_043782545.1 Acidimicrobiia bacterium | reverse complement strand
CTCACGGCCGACTCGGGGGCACCGTGGCGCCCGCGGAGTCTCAAGCCGTGATGGAGTTGGAGCTTCAAACCGAATAGATAACGGGTGCTACCTCGTGTAAGCAAAAGTCCTACTTGAGCCAAAAAAGGTTAAATTCTGGTTCAGTTCGCCGTTTTCGATGCCGACAAAGTTCCTATGAACTCTTTAGCACGAAAGGTCACGTTGGGATTCGCTGCCACAGCCGCGTGTGCCACGTCGGTCTTAGCGGTCGGATCGTGCGCGGGCTCCTCGGGCGCATCCAAGGCAAATGCGGCAGCGTTGCTCACGCCTCAAGAGGCCCTCACTGAGTCTCTCGGCGTCAATAAGGTCGTCTCGACACCGACCTACATTTTGGTATTCAACATTGTGGGTCCCGAGCAGATGTACACGGCGGAAGAACTGAAAACGAAGAAGCCCACGTCCGGTGAGCAATCCATCAGCGGCAGCATGGCGGCCATCAAACCCGACTCGCGCCATTTCGAGGTACACGTCTACGACAAAGCCAGCGGCAAGACCCTGTCGGATGTGAAGACCAAAATTTCCTTTACCGACATCACCGATGGTGCCAGCCCCGTCGTGGTCGAACCCACCCTGATGCAAGACCTCATCGTCGGACCCAAAGACTTGCACTACGGCAACAACGTAGAAATTGTTCCCACTCACGACTTCCGCGTCGATGTCACTATCAACGGCGAATCCGCCTCCACGACAGGACGGCTGCTGTGATCTCCAAAATTCGCTATACCCTTCGGCGGCTCTCTGTCGGGGCCAAGTTGGCCTTCGCTTTCGGCATGGTCCTCGTACTCCTCGGAACGATTACCGCGACAGGGCTGGTATCCCTATCGAGTCTTACGGCATCAAATGACAACATCACGCAAGCTGCACAGGCCAAGGTCGACGCGGCAAACTCATTGGCTCTTCAGGTGGGCAACCTGTCAGCACTGCAATACCAATACATACTCAACGACGGAGCCGGGCGCGACGAGTTCGAATCGACGCGCGAAGAGGTCCGCAACCAGGTGCAGGCGCTCACGCAACAAGCGACCACCGACGTACAAATCGCTCTCATGCGCAAGATGACGTCCGGCATGGATGCGTTCAACGACATCGACAAGGAGGTCTGGGACTCCATCCAGTCGCTCAAACGAACGCGAGCGACCGAACTGGCAACCGGCCCGGGTCGCCTGGCTTTCGGCAACTTGACACACGACGCTGACCTGTTCTCGCAGATAGCCAAACAAGAACAAAATTTGGCGATCAAAGACTTCAGTGCCACGGCGTCTACCGCCAGTGCGGTCATGATCGGCGTTGGGCTTTTCGCCATTGCGCTGGCTGGCCTGTTTGTCTTCAGTATTACCCGCACTATTCGCAAGCCAATCGTGCTCATTCAAGAAGCTGCCCAAAAAGCGGCCGACGGCGACCTGAGCGTCAGCGTCGAAGTCACCAGCGGCGACGAGATCGGCAAGCTCACTCACTCGTTCAACGAGATGGTGTCGAGCCATCGAGTACTCGTAGAGCGTCTGCATGATGAGGCCGAACGCGACTCCTTCGGCAGCCAACTCATCGAAGCCTTCGAAATGGCCGACACTCAACCAGAAGTGCTCCAAATCGTCGAGCGGGCCATGGCTGTCATCACGTCAGAGATGCCCGTCGAATTGTTACTCAGCGACTCATCCAAAGCCCACCTTGAGCCGTCGGCCGAAAACCCGATTGCTGGCGCACCAGGGTGTCCGGTTGGCTCGCCGTTTAGTTGCGTGGCGGTTCGCCGCGGCACGCACGTGGTGTTTGAATCCAGCGAATCGCTCAACGCATGCGCCATGTTGCGCGATCACGTTGGCCACCCATGCAGCGCGGTGTGCGTGCCCGTCACGTTTATGGGCCGCGCCCTTGGCGTGCTGCACGCCACTGGTCCCAACAACGTGGCACCTGATAAAGACACGGTGGCGAAGCTCAACACGCTGGCTACCCAAGCAGGCGCCCGAATCGGCACCGTGCGCTCGTTTGAAAAGTCGCAAATTCAAGCCTCAACCGACGGTCTCACTGGCCTCATCAATCGCCGCACGCTGGAAAGCGAAGTGCGGTCGATGCAACGTCACGGCACGCCGTTCACCATTGTGATGGCCGACCTTGACCACTTCAAATTGCTCAATGACACCTACGGTCACGAAGCTGGCGATAAGGCACTACGCACGTTTAGTCAACTCGTGAAAGAGAACGCCCGCGAAGGCGATTTGACCGCCCGATTTGGTGGCGAAGAGTTCGTACTCGTATTCCCAGAAACCCCAATGGACAAAGCCATTGCGTGCCTCGATCGCCTCCGCGAATCGCTCGCCACCACCCTGGCATCCGGCGACAATCCGACCTTCACCGCCAGCTTTGGCGTGACGCATTCCAGCGAAGCCAGCACTCTCGAAGACATGCTCAAGATCGCCGACTCTGCGTTGTACGAAGCCAAAGAAAACGGTCGAAACTGCATCGTGGTTGGCGACCCCGACAAAGTCGTGGCGGGCAATCAAGCCAACGAACACTCGCCCAAGGTTGCCAAGGCGAAAGCGGTCGTGCCCAAGTGGCGTCAAGACTCCGTCGAAGACGATCCCTTCACGTTTACTCGGGCGTAGGGCTCAGCGCTCGGGCGTAGCGCTGAGCCGGGGCCGGTCAGTTGGCCTTTTGACGATTCCGGCTCACGATCACCCAACAGGCAACCGCGAACGCTATCGATATTGTGGCGAGCACCGTGTGAACGGTTTTGAAGCCGGTGGAGCGGGTGCGGTCGCGCAAAATGTTCCAAATTCGGGTGACCCACACATAGGTCGTCCAGATGCTGAACGAACGAAGAACAATCGCATGTGACTTCTGCATGGATTCCACCGTACCCAGCGCACTAGCTTGCACCCAAGCGCGCCACGGCGGCGCCACGAGCCACAGGAAGTCACATGCCCGATATTTCCCTTGACGATTTCGTCAAAGAAGCCACCACCTTTTTGAATGCCAACGCCTCATTGAAAGCGGAAGAAAAAGCATTTGTGTGGGGCGAAGGTCCCGATGACTCGTCATTGTTCGAAGAGACTGATCGCGCCCAAGAACAACGCGACCTCGACATCGCCAAAGCGTGGCGTCGCAAGCGATTTGACGCCGGCTTCGGCTACATCTTTGGTGCCAAAGAATTCGGTGGACGCGAATTGCCCGCCGCGTACGACCGGGCCTACGTGCAACTCGAAGCCAAGTACGACACGCCTAATCAATCGTTCTTCGGCATTGGCTTGGGTATGGTGGCTCCCACAATTCGAGCTCACGCCACGCCAGAAGTGCAAGCCAAATACCTCCAAAAAATGTACCGGGCCGATCTCGTGGGCTGCCAGCTTTTCTCCGAACCCGGAGCCGGTAGCGACCTAGCCGGTTTGCAAACCAAAGCCGAACGCGATGGCGACGAGTGGGTCATCACTGGGCAAAAAGTGTGGACCTCGGGTGCGCACTACGCCGACATTGGCGAGGTCATCGCCCGCACCGACCAAGATGCCCCCAAGCACAAAGGCCTCACCGGTTTCGTGGTCGACATGAACGCTCCAGGCGTCGACGTGGTGCCACTGCGCCAAATGACCGGTGGCTCGAATTTCAACGAAGTGTTTTTCAACGAAGTGCGTGTGCACGATTCGCATCGCCTCGGTGATGTCAATCAAGGCTGGGGCGTGGCGCTCACCACGCTGATGAATGAACGGGCATCAATCGGCGCCGGTGGCGGTGGCGCAGGAGCGGGGTTTGGGCTCACACGCTTACGCGAGATGGTGCGCTTCTATGGGCTCGACAAAGACCCCATTGTGCGCCAGAAATTGATGGCTCTCCACGTGAATCAAAAAGTGGCGTCGTACAACAACCAACGAGCGCTCGACAAGATCAAGCAGGGCCAAGCGCCTGGCCCCGAAATGTCAATCGCCAAGATGTCGCTGACCAAAAACATGATGGATGCGGCGGCGTTTGTGGCCCATGTGCTCGGGCCGCGCCTCATGGCTGATTCCGGCGAGTGGGGCACATTCTCCGCTGCGGGCTACGTGCTGGGCGTGCCTGGCATGCGCATAGCTGGTGGCAGCGACGAAGTGCTGCGCAACATCGTGGGTGAGCGCGTGCTCGGCCTTCCCAAAGATGCCGGCATCGACTCCATCACCC
Source organism: Acidimicrobiia bacterium (assembly GCA_043782545.1). GTDB lineage: Bacteria > Actinomycetota > Acidimicrobiia > Acidimicrobiales > JBBRKR01 > JBBRKR01. The sequence continues at coordinate 11,691 of JAYWAI010000139.1, read as the reverse complement.
CTTTTCGGGATCTGCCAAAAAACTAAAACAGGCTCAACTGGGAAGCTGGCGTGGTTCGGGAAATTCCCGAATACGCCAGCTTTTCCATATATACCCAACTACGCCGATGGATGGCGCTCGGGCCGTACGCCTGAAGCGCGGCACGTTGACGTGGGCATGGGTAGCCCTTATTATCGTCAAAACAATAATACGGATAATATTCGGATTCGGCTCGCATGATGCGATCCCGAGTGACCTTGGCCAAGATCGATGCCGCGCTCACCTGAACACACGACGCATCCGCTTTTACGACCATTTCGACATGTTCGACAATGCCGCTCAGAAAATTCCACTTGCCGTCCACAATCGCGGCAGTGGGTTTGACCCCAAGCGCGCTGATAGCGCGTTGTGCGGCGAGCCGTTGCGCCGGAGCCATACCCAACTCATCGCATTCTGCGTGACTCGCATGGCCTACTGCCCACTCTGTACACCACGCCCCAATGCGATCGAATAGGGCCTCCCTACGCGCCTCTGAGAGCATTTTGGAGTCCCGCACGCCGAGTACTCGCCCACCGTCTCGCAATACCGCCACGCCGACACTCAGAGGCCCAGCCCACGCCCCTTTGCCCACCTCGTCGACCCCCACGATCACCTCGTGACCTTCGCTGCGTAAGCGTTGCTCGACTTTTCTGTTGGGTGGTGTTTTGGACGACACCACCGTCATCGCTGACTACCTCGGACGTCATGAGCAACGTCGGGAAATGTGTAGCGGCGGTACGGCTGCTCACACGGTTTGCCCGTCAGCATCCACGCATTCGGCGGCGCGCCAATCGGTAACTCGGCTACCAACGACGCCGTGGTGCATTCGTGGTCGGTATGCATGCAGACGTCCCAGCCCGAGTCAGTTTGGCCGTGCGACGACAGGTGACGTTGCAACGATTCCACGCTCACCGGCCGTTGATCGAGCAACTGTTGCGACGCGTGCCAACGCGGGTTGACCAGCGTGTCGACTGGCTGGCCGGGATGTCGATGCTCGGCATCAAACGCCGGGATTGTGGTCCGGTTGCTGATCGCTCGCACATCGACCACCTGCTCGATTTCGTAGTCGTTGCCCGACGTTTCAATCACGTACGCGCTCACAGGATCGGCGATCAGAAAACTCGACCAGTACGCCTTGGGCCCCCCTGTCGACGGGTCATGCGCGGTACCGCCCTGGCCGTACTTTGTGAGCATCGCGCAAACGAGCGATACCGCCGCCGCCGCGGTGCCCGACCACATCAAACCCAGACGAACCAGATCCAAACCAGTCAGCGCCGGCGCAGCCCGCCGCGGATCTCTCGTTGTGTAAATCGTCTCGTTGCCAATCGCCACGCCAGCACGATTGACTCCATGCTCCGCGCCCCAACACCAACTCGGCCGGGAGAGCCACACGTCGTATGGCCGCTCGGCGTGAACGTCCACCTCGATGTGGGTACAGCGTGGATGGCGATCCGCAAAAAGCGAATTACACCACTCGATGATCTGAATTTCGGTGGGTGGTCGATCCGAATTCTTCGCGAACAGTGTGGCACCGGTAGCCGAAACGTGGTTCAGCGCTACCAGGCAATCGCACATCCCTCCAGCATTACATCTCGGGTATCACGCCGTCGGGGTCAGCTGAGATGAAATGGTCGGCGATGCGAGATCGTCGGTTTTCAACGCAGGCAACATCCCGAGACGCGCCGCGAACCAATCGGTCACCTGTGAGAGCGGTTGCGGGCGCCCCCAGAAATATCCCTGGCCGACATCACAACCAAAGCCGGTCAAAATTTCCGCCGTCCGGGCATCTTCCACACCTTCGGCCACCACACGCAAACCAAGGTTTCGCCCAAGATCCACAATCGTGCGAGCCACCACGCTGTCGCTCAAATTGCTGGAGATGTTCATGACAAAACTGAGGTCGATTTTGAGCTCATCGATCGGAAGCGACGTGAGGTACGCCAGCGACGAATACCCGGTACCAAAATCATCGATCGACACTTGGATACCAATGTTGTGCAGCTCCGTCAAAATCCGTCGGGCTTGCACCGGGTCAGTCATGATCGAACTCTCGGTAATTTCCAACACCAACATTGAAGGGTGGACGCCCGAGCGCAGAAGCTCGCGGCGAATGGTGTCTTGGAAGGTGGCGTCGCGCAGCGACCTGGCCGATACGTTTACTGAAACCGGGATGGCCCAGCCGCGATCTGACCACGAAGCACACGCAGCTAGTGCGTCTCTCACAACATACGTAGTCAACGGCCCAATCAAGCTGCTCGATTCGGCCAGGGCAATGAAATCTGCTGGGTTCAATAGTCCCCGGTTCGGATGATTCCAACGGATGAGGGCTTCGGCGCCGTCGGGTCGGCCGGTCACCAGACTCACTTTGGGTTGGTAGTACACCTCGAGCCCGCCGGTCTCGATAGCAAATTTGAGCTCACCAAACAGGCCGAGCCGGTCCGGTTTCAGCAGCGCCAATTCTCCGGCAAACTTGCTGACGCCGAGATGGTCGCGTTTGGCGGCATACATCGCCACGTCAGCCTGTTGCAACAAAATTTCAATGTCGTTGTCAGCCGGATTGCTCAAAGCAATGCCGATCGATACCTCGATCATCACCGTCATATCGCCAACTTGGACGGGCTGATGAATCGCCTCCAAAACGCGTCGAGCCGTGAGCTCAGCGTGTTCCCAGGAACTGATGCCATGCAACATCACAGCAAATTCGTCACCGCCAAACCGGGCGGCGACGTCGCCGTTTCGCAAAACGTTGGCGATTCGCGGACCAACAGAACGCAACAAATCGTCACCAGCGTGATGGCCCAAGGAGTCATTGACTTCCTTGAATCGATCAAGGTCCAGCACCAACACCGCAATTGAACTACCGGTGTCGCTGGCGTCGGTCAACGCCCGATTTGCCACGCCTAAAAATTCAGACCGATTGGCTAAGCCCGTGAGGTCGTCCACTGCCGCGAGCCGACGAGCCCGCGACATGCGAATACTCACCACGACCAACAAAACAATTGCGGCAGCAACAGCCACGGCGGCGATCGTAATGGCGTTGAATATACCCGACAGCGACACCGGAGCCGCCTCAATTGGCACAGCAACCGTCCAATGATTCAAGTTGTTGACACCGGTGAAAATATGGCGAAATGCCAGCCGGCGTCCGCCAGTATGGCCCATGCCATCCGACGCCGGCACCGCAATGCGGCCGTCATCCGGGTCGCCGAGCGGTGCGCCAACGAGTTGCGGGACCTCGGAGTCAACCACGACCGATCCGGTAAGCGAGTCCACGAGCTGTACTTCGACCGATCCAACCCCTACCGACAAAAGATGTCGAAAACTCTCGATCGAAATTTCGAAGTGAAGCAGCGATGTGACCTTGCCTGTCGCATCGCTAATAGGAGTCGAATTCGAAATAACCCAATCGTGAGTGTCCGACGAAATGTATGGCGCAGCTTGGTAGACATCACCGCTAGGGATGCTCAAAGTCGGCAAAAAGAACACATTGCTGGATTCGTCCACCGACAGGCTCGTGCCCGATGCCTGAACCCCGCCGACCACTCTGGCCCGCTCAGCCCCAGTGCGGTCGATGAAGCACACCTCGCCGATGCTGTCGGGATACAGGGTATGGAAATACGCCAACGCGGCCCGAATTTCGACGGCTGTCTTCATCGGCGATTCCGGAATCGTGCCAACCTTGTTTGGCGCCTCGTAATAGTCCCGAAACGCCGGGTTTTGCGCGGCAATCAACAAGATCGACCGAGCGCGCCCGAAGTACTCCTCAATGGCAGCACCCTTTTGAGCGGCAACAGTGGTCGCGGCAGAAACGGCCCGGGAATCGGAATCGGAACGAGCTTGACTCACGCCCCGACTTACGCCACCAACCAAAATCATCAGGGCGACCAGAAGCCCGAACACGCGCAGCAACAGCGTTGCCGACGCGCTCAATCGGGACAGTCTCATAGAGAAATATCGGCCACACAACACACAAAATTAAGTGAAACAGCAGCAGAGGTTCGTCGCCACTATCAATCAGCGATGGGGCTGATTACAACGTGCGGAAGCACCCTTTTGGGTGCGAATTCGCTGCCTACTTGATGCGTTGAGCGATTTCCAGCGCGGCGTCGGCCAGAAGCGTCACGCCGGAGCCGTAGTGCTCAAAGTCAAATTCCTGCCCCGAGCCCATTGCCCCCAACCGGTACCGGGCGTACACGCCCTCTGAAATACATGCCAACCGCCAGTAGGCCAATGACACGTAGAAATCGATAGAGCTCACGTCACGGCCGGTGCGGGCGGCATAACGAGCGACTCCTTGCGCCTTGGTGATGTATCCAGGCGCCAGGGTTGACTCGCTCGTGCGCCCCGCATTGAATTCGCCAGGCTCTGTCCAAAACATCAACACATACCCGAGATCGGCCATCGTGTCGCCCAACGTGCACAGCTCCCAATCCAACACCGCTGACAATCGCGCATCGCTGCCCACCATGCAGTTACCCAATCGGTAGTCGCCATGCACGATTCCGGTGTAACGCTGCTCGGGGATGTTGGCACTCAGAATCCGGTGCGTTTCTTCAATGGCGGGAATCTCACGGCTCTTGGAGTTGTCCCATTGCGTGCGCCACCGCTTGAGCTGCCGAGTGCAGTAGTCCTCTTTTTTCCCAAGGTCGCCCAGGCCAATGTCGTCAGGATTCACCGCGTGCAGGTCCCCTAATACGTCGATGAGCGACTCGCCAGACGAGCGCATGAATTCGGGCGAGAGCCCCTCGGTGTCTTGCAAGGTCGACAACACGACGCCATCCACGTAGCTCATGACGTAAAACGGTGCGCCGTTTACTTTGAGGTCGTCACACATATCCAAAGCGCTCGCCACGGGGACATTCGATTTGCTCACACCCGAGATGATTTTGTACTCGCGACCCATGTCGTGTGCCGTGGCCAATACGTGGCCGAGCGGAGGCCGACGTAAAACGAAACGGTTGCCGTCGGCATCGGTGACCTTAAACGTGAGGTTCGAACGCCCGCCAGCGATCACGTCAAACCGAAACGGTGGAGTCGCGCCGGGAATGGCGTCACGCAGCCACTGGGTTACCGGGCCAACGGCGATACCGTCAGGAGCGATTACTGCGATGTCATCGTGATTTGCCACGCCGTGCAAGTTACCGGGCAAACCCCGACGATGGCGTGCTCAACAATGCTTCCCCGGTTGATTGGCTACTCGCCCACTGACGATCGATCGACTTCGCCGTAATTGTGAACGAGCCAGGTTTCACGTGTTCGTGCGTTTCCAACGTCCAGAGCAACGCTGGACGATCGCCATGCCAACGCACCGCATACCCGAATTTGCCGAACCTCGTCGGGGCGTCGTATACCGCCACTTGGTTGCCCTGTACGACGAGTGACGCATCGGGACACACATCGATTGAATCCGCCGAGACCCGCAAAATGCACCGGTTGGCGAGGGTGTCGAAAACTCGCTCGTCGACGTAATCAGAGCGCAGTTTTTCGGCCACATCTGGCTGCCCAACCGCTTCGAGGACATCGCCACACTCCAACATCAGCTCCGGATCAGGTGACGCCACGCGGAGCACTTCGCCGAGTACTGCGTCGAGCCCATCGATCATTGGCAATCGCCGTTCGTTGCGCCACGTGGCCGCGGCACCGGCCACCACGCCGCGCAAATCTCCACCCACCCACAGAGCCTCGGTCATGGCAATCGCCTCATCGCCGAACCCCCATTGCGACAAGCGCTTCGCACCGTCGCCGGAAGGTTCGGCGAGCAACGCTTCGGAGCGGACTCGCGCCCACTCTCCAGCCACAACATCGGCTGACTCGACGCGAATACCTCGTCGAAGATGAGCGTCCCAACCGCGCACGATGGCGTCGGCGTCGGCAAAATTCCCTGGGGCCTCGGCGGTCCAATCGCCTCCCAGAGAAACAGGCCCACGATGCGTGGTGCCCAGCGAAACAGCGACACGATGCGTCGTGCGGTGGGTCAACGGCACTACGAATCCGGCGCACACAGGAGCGTGTTTGCGCCGCTGCCACCACGTGCTTTCGAGTGCACCTGTCCACGTAGCCGGAGCGGCGCCGGTGGTGATGAGCTTGCGCACTTCGTCGGCCGAGCCGCACACCATGTGGGCGGGCGTCTTGCCAAGCCGCACGGTAGGCACGCCGTCAACCACAACGGTGTCGCCCACCAGATCGACCGATCGCCGCGCGCTGACCATGATCGCCAATGCCACCGGCAAAGAAGACGCATTCTCGAAATCGATGACTACCGCATCGTTGCCGCTAGCGCTTCGAACGCAATACGCCGTGTGCACAATGTCGCCGCCGGGCACTCGCATCGATGTCGCAACGATCGGCAATCCTTCAACGAAACGCTGACGCGTCGCCGCCGTCGAATGCGGGTCGTGCCAGTGGTCGTCGGCCCCGATCAACCAACTCACTAGTGTTCCATCTGCGAGAGCGACCGCTCCAAATTCGTCGACAGAGGCGCGAACGTTTGAACCCAAATTACCGATTCTCATTGTGGCGCTGTGACTACTTTCTTGGGGGGAATCACGATTCTGATTTTGCGCTTCTGGTCATCAGAGAGTGCACGGCTTGAGCAGCAGTGGCACGGCCCTGCACCACTTCAACCACTTGTTGTGACAGCGGCACGTCGACATGGTGTCGACGTGCCAACTCCAGTACCACAGGGGCCGATTTTACGCCCTCGGCGACCATTTGCATCGCTCCAACGACATCGTCAATATGTCGCCCACGGCCGAGCTCAATACCCACCATGTGGTTGCGGCTCTGTGTCGATGAACATGTCGCCACCAGATCGCCCATGCCCGCCAAACCCGCAAACGTGGCTGGCTTGCCGCCAAGCGCCACGCCGAGCCGGGCCATCTCCGCCAAACCTCGGGTCACCAGCGTGGCTTTGGTGTTGTCGCCGAAACCCATGCCATCAGCCATGCCTGCCGCGATGGCCATAACATTTTTCACGACCCCAGCGATTTCGGCGCCGATCACGTCATCGCCGGTGTAGACCCGAAACGTGTCTGTCATCGCGACCTGTTGAACCAGAGCGCACGCGTCGGAGTCGTCCATTGCCACAACTGCAGCGGCGGGTTGGCCAGCCATTACTTCTTTGGCCAAGTTCGGGCCCGTCAAAATGCCGGTAGGACGCCCGGGACATACCTCGCGCATTACTTCACTCATCCGCAAAAGCGAGTCGCGTTCAAGACCTTTGGTCAGACTCACCAAAGCGGCGTTCGTCGTCAAACAATTGCTCACCATTGTCATCACGTCACGAAAGCCGTGCGAAGGCACTGCCATGATGATCAGTTCGGCACTGTGAACGGCCTCGGCCATTTCGCTTGTGGCGTGCAGAGACGGGTCCAAGGCAAACCCGGCCAAATAGCGCTCGTTGGTGCAGCGCTTATTGATCTCGTCGGCCAAGGCTTGACGGCGCGCCCACAACGTGACGTCGTTCTTGGGCGATATCAACGAAGCCACCGTTGTACCCCATGATCCGGCACCAATGACCGCAACCCGAGTATTCACGCCGGTAACAGTAGAGCGGCGGCGTTAGGCTCGCCAGATGCCTGCCGCAGTGCTCATACCCATCAAGGCATTCCACGACGCAAAGGTGCGTCTGGCAGGCACACTGACACAACCCGATCGGGCCGCACTGGCCCAACAGATGGCAGCTACGGTGATTGCCGCAGCCCATCCGCTTCCGGTCTTTGTGGTGTGTGACGACCAAGCTGTGGCCGAGTTCACCATTGAGCACCACGGCGAAGTCATTTGGTGCCCGAGCCGAGGCCTCAACGGCGCGGTCACCGACGGCGTGGGGTATCTCGCAGATGCCGGATTCGATCAGGTGATCGTGAGCCATGCCGACCTTCCCATGGCGAGGGAGTTGGCATGGGTAGCCGACTTCGATGGCGTCACCATCGTGCCCGACCGTCATAAAGACGGCACCAACGTCATGTGTGTACCAACGTCGTCAAAGTTTGAATTCGCTTACGGCCCGGCTTCATTTCATCAGCACAGCGCAGAAGCCGCTCGTCTCGGATTGGCATTGCGCGTGGTGCACGACAGCAACTTGGGTCACGACATCGACCATCCTGACGATCTCGCTCAACTCAACCGTCACCCACTGCACACTGAAGGCGTCGCCGACCTTGAACTTTCCTGACAACTACGTCCCCGCCATTCCCGGCCAATTTTCGGCCCCAACCTCAGCAATGCCATGGACAAGCAATATCGCTACGCCGCCGGTAGCAATGGCGATCGGCGCTCACCCCGATGATGTCGAATTCGGATGTGGTGCCACGCTGGCTAAGTGGGCCTCCCGTGGCTGCGTGGTGCACCACCTCGTGTGCACCGACGGATCCAAGGGATCGTGGGACCCATTGGACGACCGCGCCACGTTGGTCGCCACGCGAGAGGTGGAGCAACGCAAGGCCGCGAGCGCTCTGGGAGCTACCGGGCAGGTCGTGTTTCTGGGGTGGCCCGACGGCGAGTTGCAATCGGGAATGCAACAGCAATGGCAGATTGCATATTGGATCCGCAGGCTCAAGCCCGCCGTTGTTTTGGGTCATGATCCGTGGCGTCGTTACCGACTCCACCCCGACCACCGACACGCCGGCTTTCTCTTGACCGACGGTGTCGTGGCTGCGCGCGATCCACATTTTTTTCCAGAGCAAAACGTGCCCCACCATCGCCCAGACGCTCTATTGCTGTGGGAGGCCGACGAGCCGGACCATGCCGAAGATGTGACCGGATTTACTCACGCCAAGTTGGCCGGCATCGAGGCGCATCACAGCCAATTTCGTTCGACGATGGGCGTGGATCGGCAGTCATCCGACGCCCTGCATCAGTTAGCCGCTTTTCGTGCCCGCATCGAAGCCCGCCTCGCCGAGCACGGCCAACGCATCGGCACCGACCACGCCGAAGCCTTCAAACTCATCACCGACCTGTAGACGCTCGACGTTTTGTCCACCGCCGCACTTTGCGAAGGTGGCCTTCGTACGAAAACGCGAAACGGGGGCCCGAAGGCCCCCGAGTCGCTTCCGCAAATGCGGTATTACTTCTTCTTAGGTGCAGCCTTCTTGGCGGCAGCCTTGGGAGCTGCAGCCTTCTTAGCCGCAGCTGGCTTAACGGCGGCCTTCTTAGCTGGAGCAGCCTTGGGAGCTGCAGCCTTCTTAGCCGGAGCTGCCTTGACGGCGGCCTTCTTGGCCGGAGCTGCCTTGACGGCGGCTTTCTTGGCCGGAGCTGCTGCCTTCTTGGCGGCGGGCTTGGGAGCTGCCTTGGCAACGGCAGCCTTAGGAGCCGCAGCCTTCTTCGCTGCCGGAGCAGCCTTCTTCACAGCGGCTTTAGGAGCTGCGGCTTTTTTGGCGGCCGGTGCGGCAGCCTTCTTCGCCGGAGCAGCCTTAGGAGCCGCAGCCTTCTTTGCTGGTGCTGCTGCTTTTTTAGTTGCCATTACTTCTTTGCCTTTCCCTTGGTGTTGAGAACTGTCTTGAGGGTGCTGCTCGACGTGAACTTCATTGCGGTTGAAGCGGCAATCTTCACGTTCTCGCCGGTGCGCGGGTTGCGGCCAATTCGGGCCGGGCGCTTTGTGGTCGAGAAGTTGCCGAAGCCGGGCCAGCCGACTTTGTCACCAGCCTTGGCCGATGAAGTGACGACTTCGAAAAAGCCGGCGAGGACGCGTTCCGCGTCGGCCTTCGTCGTGTCAGCTGCCTTCGCAACTTTGTCGAGTAGCTCTGCTTTGGTAATTGATGCCACTGGCACCTCCTGCATGTTGTGGTTACTGATGTACATCTGAACGAAAAGATGCACGTAGGTCAAGTATTTCAACGGCAGAAGCTGGACATTTGTAAATCGTTTGCGAGGAAACCCTTATGTTGCAAGGGTTTAGTGGCACATCACGTTCGCAAATTTCCCAAACGAATCGTGTCTTCCCCATAGGAAATCACGACAGTCGTGTCGATCGTGATCGAATCGTTGACACCTAGACGGGTCACGCCACGGTCGTGGTCCAGTATCACTTCGAGATAATTCGCTAGCGAATGATTCGTTAGCGAAGTAATTCCTGAGGACTGATGGAGCTCGCCGGCTCCACCAAAAATCTTCAGGGACCGACCAATCCGTGTGATGGTGCCGTTAGAAAATATGGCCACCAGCGACTTGTCGAATCCCGCGCCAACCAATGGCGCCGAGGTCGCTCTGTCGCCAGAAAATAGCACGAGCTCAGAAGCCGCCGACCCAGCAGCGACGGCGCGAACGTAGGCCACACCGGCGGCAGCGACGAACATCTCGTCGTCGAGAGGCATCCGACTAAACGTGCCACCGATTCGTTGGCCGGTCGACGCCACGCCCACTCGATCAAATCCCTCGGGAAACCACAACTCGGTACTCGACACGCCGAGTCCGCCGAATGCTTGCAGCTCTGAAGTATCAGGCGACTCGCCATCCGCACCACCTTCGGGCTCAACCACACACCGCATCTCACCGTGCAGGACGACTTCCAACGCTCCACCCGACAGCCGCAGCACCGCGATGTCTTGCACGTTTTCGGCAGCTTGTACCGCCGCCCACTGGTCAGTGAGCGCCGCCGACGGATCTTCTTCGCAACGCTTGGTCAACGCCCGACACCACGCCAATGCCCGCCCGCCATGAGCCCCAGATGGCAGAAGAATGGCACAATCGCTTACGGCAGCCAACGCCCCGTCGCCGCCCAACACATACATGTCAAGACCGTGAGCAAATTCGCCGTTCACACGAGCCCCCGTCGCACGATGGCCGTTAGCCGTTCCACGACCTCGCCCATCGATTCCCATCGCTGTGTTGGGTCAATATCGATACAGCCTGCCACCACTTCGGCCATTCGCGCTGACAATGGACCATGCATCAAAATTTCACCAGTCAGCGCAGCGTTCACTGCGTCCAAGCGATCAACGCTCGACGCTTCCTGGTACACGAAACGACCCGTCAACACCCGATGCACCATGGCGCCAAATGACCACACGTCTGATGCCACGCTTGGACGACTGCCGGCGACGACCTCAGGCGCACGGCAGTACAGCGATACGGGCAACGGCCCAGGAGGCATGATGTCGTCGCTCAACCATGGTCGGTGGTCGGCCAAAACCGCGCCAGTCGACGTGAGCATCACATTGCCGCCGTGCACACCACCGTGGCCCATAGGGGATGACGACGCGCTGTCATGCCAAACAACTAAGGCCAGCGCGGTATCTCGCAACGCTCCGTACACCGCGTCGGTCGCAACGGGCCGCAACGGCGCCGCCAACGAACCACCCTCAACGAACTCACTCAAGACCACAAACTGACCATCGATGTTTCGCGAACCAAAAATGTGACGCAACAACCGATGTGACACAGTCGGGGCATCTCCACGAAGGGCCGCGGCGCTGTACATCACTGTCGCTACGACACTGCGCGAAGACGTGGGCACATCATCGGGCGTGGCCACAAGATATGACGTGCCTCGGGCACCTTCACCTAGGACGCGCAGCACCTGCATGCCCGTCAGCCCTGGAGTCGCCACGACGCAATGATGCCAGCACCACGCAGAGTGCGCAGAACATTCACGCGGAAATTCGCTTTTCCTTGCGCCGATCGTTGGGCATCATGTGGCATGTCAAACCATCCGTTTTGGCCGCTCTTTAACCTCGT
>JAYWAI010000138.1:0-2245 GCA_043782545.1 Acidimicrobiia bacterium | reverse complement strand
TCACGCCGCGATCACGCAAATACGTGACAAGTTGCTCCAGATCCAAAGCCGCTCCCGGCAACAACTCGACGAACACGCCCACGAGTTCACCCAATCGTTCGTCGGGCACCGGCACGGCCGCGGCAAGACAGACCGCTGGATGCGAGGCAACCTCATCCTCGACCGCCGGAGCAGAAATGTTTTTGCCGCCCCGGATAATGAAGTCTGCCGTGCGCGCCACGACGCTGAGCCAGCCATCGGTATCGATGTCGACGATGTCGCCCATGAACATCCACCCGTCCTGGGTGAAGAGCTCGGCATTCGCCGACACGTCGTCCCAATAACCGAGCGTCGTGGCCGGGCCTTTGCAGGCGGGCCGACCTCTGCCCCGGTCCCCCGGAATTCGATTGCCGAACTCGTCGTAGAGCCGCACGTTCATCTCGGGAACAACGCAGCCGCCAGTCGTGAAGCGGGCTTCGACCGCGTCGGTGACTCGCGTGCCGCTGAGCAGACCGGTCTCATTGGAACCGTAAAAATTCAACACCATGCATCCGAACCGATCTTCGAATTCGCGGGCCCGCGCTGGGGATATGGCCTCTCCGCCGGTGAAAAGCACCCGCAGCGAACTCAAGTCGCGGTCGGCGGCGGCGTTCATAATCATCACGAATTGCGACGACACTGCCGCCAGCACCGTGACGCCATGGCGTTCAATATCGGCAACGGTTTGCGAGGCGGAAAATCGGGGCGACACCACACACGGCACGCCCAGCAGCGTCGGGCTCACATGCGATGTCCAGAGCCCAAACCCAAACGGTGCGGGCACCACGCTCATCCACACTTCGACATCATGCAGCGCGCCGAACTCGACTGCTTTGTGGTGAAAATACTCCCACCGATTCTGAGTTTGCATGACGCACTTGGGAAGCCCGGTGGTGCCCGACGTGGAGTTGAGTAGCCACAGTTCATGCGCCGCTATACCCGAACCCCCCGTTGGTGCGAGAGCGCCGCCACTCACGGTTGGATGCCCATCGAGATCGTGCATCACGATCACGCGTTGAATGTCTAGTAGCGCGCAGATCTCGCGGGCCGACCCCGCAAACGTTTCGTCGGCCACAATGAGCACGGTGGCGTTGGTACGTTGCGCCAGGTACTTCAATTCACGAACGCCAGCCCGCCAGCCCGCCCCGACGGCCACAACTCCGGCGCGTTCACAACCCAGAAACGCCGCGTGAATCGCGCCACCGTCGGGAAGCCAGACCAACGCACGATCGCCCTGCGCCACCCTTTCTCCGGCGAGCCGATGGGCGATCGAGTCGGCCAACGCCGAATATCCGTGCCAGGTGATTTGGGTGTCACCCCAGATATAGGCTGACTGGGTTGGGTGATTCTTCGCCAGCTCGGCGACTCGTTGACTCAGCGTCGTTTCGCTCCACCACCCCTGGGCTCGGTACCGATTGATATCGTCCGGGTGGGCAGCAGGCAGCACACCGCAATTCGACCATAGAAATGGCGCGAGTGGCCAATGGAGTGTTTCAATGCACTTTCGAAGAGGTGACATGAGCAACGAGGAACGGGTTGGAGGCGTCGCATCGTGGCGTCCGCGCGCCGTGCCGGACGCCGGCGTCGCCTTGACGCCAGAACAGGAATTGGCAGTAGCTCTGCGCCATCTTGATCACGTTGGTTTCGTGGAAAATCTGACGGGCCACATCACGGTGAGCCAAGGTGATGGATTTCTAGTCAACCCGTGGGGCCTGTGGTGGGCAGAGGTAAAAGCCAGAGATATTCTCGCTATTGACGATGCCGGACACGTCACGAAAGGCGACCTCGATGTCACGCCGGCCGTCCACATTCACACAGAATTGCATCGTCGACGCAGCGACGCGCGGGTGGTCGTACACAACCATCCGCCCTATGCCACAGTGCTGGCCGCCATTGGTGAGCTCCCAGATATTGCACACCAGAATTCGTCGATTCTGTCGGGCGAAATGGTGCTCGTCGACGACTACGACGGAGAGGTCGATGCCCCGCATCGCGGTGCCGCTCTCGCCGAGCTGATTGGCGACGCGTCGGTGGCGCTCCTGGTAAGTCACGGCGTCATCGTGACCGCACCCACGATCGCCGAAGCGGTCTACAAATCAGTGTTGTTCGAACGCACATGCGTGTTGCATTGGCGCATCCGCGCCCTCGGCGCCTCCGGAAAACCCATTGCGGCCAGCGCTCAACGGCAACTCAAATCGTCACTCATCGAACGAGCCGCCGACGTCTA
>JAYWAI010000137.1:0-5984 GCA_043782545.1 Acidimicrobiia bacterium | reverse complement strand
CGCGAGTGCTGGCCCGCATCGGAATCCGCCCGGGCCCCGAGTTCGTGGTCAACGCGCTTCTTCGCGCTGGCGCCCAAGGAGATCTTTTCGGCCTGCGTCGCAAGGGCTACCGGCTGTCGCTCGAGAAGTTGCGACAACATCCTCATGGCATTCTGCTAAGCGACCAGTTGCGCGTTGGTCGCAGCCTCGGTGTGATCCATCATTCCAGCGGGCTTGCCGCGATCGGTTCGCCGAAGATTCTCGGCGCGATGAGCGCCATGGTAGAGCCGATGCCGGGTGAATTGACGCTGATCGGTCGGAGGTCGTTGCGTTCCATTAACTCGTGGCTCCTGTCGGATCCAGAGCCGGCATTGCACGTGAATCCAACCGACGCTGATCGTCTCATGCTCGAAGACGGATGCCAGGCGGAGGTGGCCACGGCCACAGGATCAATCGTGGTTCCGGTCCGAGTAGACGACATCGTGCGTCCCGGAGTGGTGAGCTATCCGCACGGTTGGGGAGGTCGGTTTGTTCCGGGCCACAATGTCAACCTGCTCGCGTCCTGTCGACCGGATCACAAGGACCGGCTGTCGGGCGCGTCCCAACTTGACGGCATCCCAGTAACCATCACTCGAGTGCCGGAACCCGATTGGAAGCGCTGCTAGCGAGTGGTGCCGTCGAGTGCAGAACGACTTGTCGGGTTCAAGATGTGAGATTCGATTCTGCGCCCTGGCATCGGCGGTATTGCTTGGCGTACAGCCAAAGGGTCGTCCGTTTCAGTTGCCCCAAACCACACGATGGTCTCGTCGTCGATTCGGTCCACATGTTCGGCAACGACGACGGCGTGACCCGACGGCGTGAATGTGTCGCGCCGTATCGGCATGTGAACGGGAAGGGCTTCCTCGCTGCAGATAGAGCGGAGCAACATGACGTTGTCGGAGTCGATCACTGTCGAGTTGGCCGCGGCTTTGTGCCTGTGCCCGCTATGAAGCAGATATTGGCGCAGTTCGATGAGCTCGGTAGCGCTGTGGCCATTGATTGGCATTCTCGGTCCTTACGTGTAGATACCCGTATTGAGCGGGCGACTCGAGGGCATTGCGGCGGGTTCGTCACGCATCGCCTTTTGCACACGTCTCCGCTCAAGACCGGCTGCCCGGAGCCGGGCTCGGCCTTCTGTGGTGAGAGTGATGGAGCGAGCCCGCCGGTCGTTTGGGTCGATCCCGACACTCAACAATCCGTCACGTTCCATTACTGCAACATCGCGAGCGATGACCGAACGTTCGCTTGAAAGTTCGGCGGCGAGTTCGCTGATCGACAACGAATCGTGCTGTTTTAACTGCGCAAGAATCGCAACTTGAGTGATCCGCAATCCGTGGTCGCGAAGCTCGGCGTCATAGCGACGGGTAGCGACTGTTTGAATCGCTGACGCGGCGGGTCGAGTTAGAAGTTGTCCGAGTGATCGACACGCAAGACGCCACTCACATCCGCCACCGAATCTGCAGCTGAATAGTCAACGGCCACGAATGGCGTCGCTGGACGTCCGCGTTGATTATCGACGGTTGAAGGTCAGATGGGTCACGCCGCTCGGTGAGGAGACCGTCTCGATCTCGTAGCGGTCCTCGAGAGCTTCGCCGCCGTCCCATAGGCGAACGCCGCGACCCAGAAGGATCGGCACCTGCACGACGTGCATCATGTCGATGAGGCCCGCGGCGAGGAAATCGCGGACCACCGTCACGCCACCGCCGATGCGCACGTCAAGGTCGCCGGCTGCGGCGCGGGCGAGATCGAGCACCTCATGCGGGCTGGCGTCAACGAAGTGGAACACAGTGCCGCCCTCCATCTCGATCGACGGGCGCGTGTGGTGCGTGAGCACAAACACCGGAGTGTGGAACGGCGGGTTAGGCCCCCACCAGCCGAGCCACTCAGCTTCGGTGCCAAGATCGGTCCACGGGCCAGTCTGCGGGCCGAACTTGCCGCGGCCCATGATCTCCGCGCCGAAGCCACGATCCAGCCGTTCCGCGAACGCGTTGTCAAGACCTGTCGTGCCACCTGTCAGACCCATGATCGGGGCCCCGACCTGAGTGGCCATCAACCATTGGTGCAAACGATGACCGGCGTGCCCGAACGGGGCCTCGAACGTAAGGCCCTCGCCGGTGCCGAACCCGTCAAGGGAGATCGAAAAGCTGTGAACACGAACCTGCGACATGATTACCTCTCAAGCGGTTTTGTAGTTGCACCG
The DNA here is from genome assembly GCA_043782545.1 of Acidimicrobiia bacterium. Lineage (GTDB taxonomy): Bacteria > Actinomycetota > Acidimicrobiia > Acidimicrobiales > JBBRKR01 > JBBRKR01. Next base: position 3,766 of record JAYWAI010000137.1, on the reverse strand, counting down.
TACACCTGACGGTATTGCCTATCGGCGCGACCCTGTTCGCTCAACCAACCGTCATCAGCGATGAGATCACGAGCGCGCATCGCATCGATCAGCGCGGCAAGTTGCATCGCCGGGAGGTGGTGTATGCGCCCGAACTTCTCTGCGGGCAAATTCATGTCTAGGGCCAGAAGCACCTGGGCTTCAAGACCGCCGATACCTTCGACCGGGGCGCTTATCGCCGCCGTGATTAAAAGTTCGCCGCTTGTTTCCCGACCGAACTCGAGGAGCCGGTTTCTCTCCCAAGGTTCGGGTGGGAAACCGGCTCCTGGGTCATGCGGTCGATTTTGCCATGTGTGGCGGGTCGGTCGTACCGTCGCCGAACCCGTACGTCCAACCGGATCGAAGCGTGAGGGTGAAAATGATCGTCTCACCGGGTTCGATAGTTTGGTGTCCGCCAGGGAAATGAAGCGGAACCGGTGGCGGCCCGACCTGTCCGCCTTCAAGCCAAGCAGCGACGGCATCAACCTTGTCAAGGTCTGCCGCGCGAGACGTTCCGATGATGAAGACCTCATGCGGGCTGGTTCCAATGTTCGTGATTGCGTAACTGTGCAGGCCTTCGTCGATTTCCGGCAGTGTTATCGCGTCGTCGCCGAGTGCGATCGTGAGCTCCGGATTACGCAAATCTCGGTATCCAAAATCGACGACACGAAAGAGGTGGTAGGCGGCTCGCTCGAGTTGGGGATGGCTGTCGGGGCGAGGAACAAAAAAGACGTAGGTCCCGGGGTGCAGCAGTCGCTGGTAGCGAACCTGTTCACCCGATCCGAGCAGATTTATCCCTCCAGGGTCCCCGACCCAGGATGATGGCTCCCTAACGCCGTCTGCCTGGGCTTGGATGATCTGGCTCACAGTCGTGCCCGGTCGCACCTCAGTGATCGCTAGTTCGTGGACAAAAACGCCAACGTTACGGACCATAAGGTCAATCGCGGGACCTTTGACGAGGTCGGGCATGGCAATACCCCTATCGTCGATTCGTATCGTTTGTGTGTGTGACGATCGATGGCGCGACTCCTCAGCGTGCGCTGGAGAACCGCCGACAAAGTAGGTCGCTACTATCAGGATTACGCTGACCGCAGCCCGAGTGAGAATATTGCGTTTCAGGAACATGATGAGCCTACTTTCGGGAGTTGATATGTTGCTAACTCATCGTGACCTGCGATCGTCGCCAGCGCATCGGCTCGGCGTCACAAACCGTGTCACGAATCGGTCACGAATCAGTCACGAAATTTCGTGACAATCAGGCCTTGCGCCCGCCGAGCGATGGGCCCAAACTGAACAGTATGAGACGACCTGCAGTCAGCCGTCACGCGATTTTCGCTATAGCGATCGTTGTCGGATCTGTTGGAGTGGTCGGCTCGATCGCCAGCGGCGATCTCCCCGGCAACGGCGACTCATGGGCGATCGGCGTCGTGGCGATCGGATACGCCGCGCTTGGCTGGACGGTCGTGGGTCGCCGACCGACGTTGCGGTTGGGCTGGATCATGCTCGTTGGTGGACTCCTGGCAGCAGCGAGTAGCACAACGACGTGGTGGTCGAAACAAGCGTTCGTCGGCCGACCTGGCTCATTGCCGTTCGCGGCGTTTGCAGCATGGTTCGCGACATGGGCCGCACCTTTGCCGCTCGCATTTATGGTCGTCTTCCCACTCGCGTTATTTCCCGACGGTACCACTCGTTCTCGCAGCTGGCGTCTGTTCCTCCGCGTCGCCGCTGGGCTAATAACGAGTCTCGTGTTCGGCTCGGCCGTCCTCGCCGTGCCCGTTGCATTCCAAACCCCTTTTGGTCTTGTCAGCGAACACGCCGCCGACCGAATCGGCACGGCCGACCGAGCAGTCGGACTTTCGGCAATGGCGTGGCTTGTCACGTTCTTCGCGGCAGTGGTGGCGTTTATCCATATCGCGCTGGTACGACGCCACGCGGACGGCGAGAATCGAGCCCAGCACACAACGGTGCTTATTGGAATCGCCGTATGGTTAACGTCGCATCTCGTCACAACGTTAGTCGGGCCCTTGACCGGGCAACGGTATCGGATCCCCGAAGGGTTAGGCGCAATTTTTTGGATGGCGATACCAGCAGCGACTGCGGTTGCGATCGTGCGTTATCGCCTCTATGACCTACGGATTCTTATCCGGCGTTCGATCCTGGTGGTCGGGGCGGGAGCGACGCTCACCGGCATTTATTTCGCAGTGCTCGTCGTCGTAGCACACATAATTCAAGGCTCGACTGACGTGAACACCGCAAGCCTCCTCGCCGCAGCAACAGTCGGTATCGTCAGTGTGTTTGCAGCCACCACGATCAAGGCACGCACACGAAGTTGGTTTGGTCGTAACACGAATGCCTCCTCGCTCGCCGCGCGATTCAGCGACAGCCAAAACCCGAATGACGGTTCAGAGCTCTCGATGCAACACCTCGCAATGACAGTTCGCGATGAACTGCGCTTGGGGAGCGTCGAACTGCGCTATGAGCGCAGCGCAACCGTTTTGGTTGGCGACAACGACGGCCCGACCACGCGCCAGGCATTAGTTAACAATGGTCGCCTTGTCGGCGAACTTGTCGTATCTGCTCGCCGCGGCGAGGCGCTTTCGCGCCGCGACCTTCATCTTCTTGATCAGATCAGCCGCTACGTCACACTCGCGGCCGCTGCTCTCACGATCAGCGACGAACTCCTCACAACGCAACGCTCTCTCGAGAACGCCCACGCCGACGAACGTAGACGGCTCCGTATGGATTTACATGACGGCCTCGGGCCAACGCTCGCTGCAATGCGGCTCAAGCTCGTCGCGTTCGGTCGAACATTTTCAGAACCCGGACCAGTCAATGAAGTCGCGGAGCAAGTCTCCGACGCGATCCGAGAAGTTCGCCGCATCGTCGATGGGCTTCAACCCTCGATCCTCGAAGACCTCGGACTTGTGCCTGCGCTACAAATTCTGGTCGCTGACCTTCACCTCACGAGCGGTATCGACTTCTCGATCGATGCACCGCCTGAATTCCCACAACTCCCAACACTCATAGCAATGACTGCGTACAGGACAGCTGTCGAAAGTATGACGAACACGGCGCGGCACAGTCGCGCTCATTCGTGCCAGGTCAAACTCACGATCGAGGACCAATTTCTGTATGTCATTGTCACCGATGATGGTTGCGGGTTCGACCCGAACGACCGCAGCGGAGTAGGGCTGCTGTCCATACGTACCCGTGTACAAGCCATCGGCGGGGTCACAACCTTCGATAGTTACCGTGGACGCGGGATCACGATCGAGACACGAATCCCGCTCGGTGAATCCGAATGATCGACAAGTGTTTACGGGTGCTCCTCGCCGATGACCACCCTGTATATCGCGATGGTCTCGCTCTGCTCCTCAACGACCTCGGCGGATTTGAGATCGTAGGTATCGCAAGCAATGGCCTCGAAGCAGTCGAACTCGCCGCGTCATTGACGCCGGACGTCATCGTTATGGACCTCCGCATGCCGATTCTGGACGGCGTCGAGGCAACACGCCGTATCACCACATCTCACCCGGAGATCGGTGTCGTGGTGCTCACGATGTTCGCCGAAGACGAACTCGTCTTCGCCGCAATACGCGCCGGAGCGCGCGGCTACCTCATGAAGGACGCCGACGACATCGAAATTGCCAGCGTGCTCCGAGGAATTGCTCGTGGTGAAGCGATCTTCGGGTCAGGCCCGGCGCAACGACTCATCCCTGCACTCAACAAAACGCCCACGCCCTCACCG
>JAYWAI010000136.1:0-5986 GCA_043782545.1 Acidimicrobiia bacterium | reverse complement strand
GAGCTACCGTCGGGTCGATCGCATATCAAGTTCGGGACGTCGTGGACCTTATGGCACGTAGCGCCGGCTTTCCTATTTCGACTATGAAGGTCGACGGTGGCGCTTCGGTTATGGACCTGCTGTGTCAGATCCAGGCCGACCAGCTGGGTGTTGCCGTCGCGCGTCCGACGACTCAGGAAACCACTGCGCTGGGGGCGGCATATCTAGCTGGATTGGCCGAAGAAGTCTGGACTTCGCTTGATGAATTACGGGCCAAATGGCAGATCGACGCTCGATTCGAACCCGACGACACGGGCCGTGAGAAGGCCGATCTCGATTATGCGTCATGGAAGCGTGCCGTTAGTCGATCGCTCAATTGGCAATCTGCGCCAACGAGCTCACCAACGAGCTCGGTAGCGCCGTGAGTGACCGCATGCCGCGATGAGCACCATGCAACCGCCCAAGGCGGTCGAGCAAGTCTCGTTCACGACTCCCAAACGGCCGAGATCCACGCCCGACCACAATGGACAAATCACCACCACAGGTTGACCACGCCAAATCGGTGGGCCCAAACGATGGGTGAAGGCGCTTGTCGCTCGCCAACACCGTCAAGCCAGCCAGCACTGCTTCAAGCCATTGGACCGGCGGCGCTTGCCCAAAGGCCCGAACCGATCGGCCGATATTGCGATCAAAAAGTACCGCCCAATCAGGCACCAAAAGACGCACGGCGGCCTGCACCAGAACGCCATTTCGCTCTGCGTTAAATCGAGCCGCCGCGAACTGCGCGGCGATTTCCAGTGCATCGATCCGTGGGTCGTAGTCGATCAGCGTGTCGACCTCGTGGCACATTTCGACGGCGACTCCGTCCACACGACGCAGCCGATCGATCGCTTCACCAATCGAGCCAATGCCAGATCCCTGCGATGCCTCGACAACAATTTCGTCAATCGCCATTGGGCCGTGGCGCTCCACGATTTCGATGCCCACGAGATTCACGCCGGCGTCGCCCAGAGCAACCGCCACCGATCCCAGCGAGCCCGGGCGGTCATTGAGCCAAATTCGAAGCAACCAAGTAGCCATGGCGATCACCATACGCCCCGTATGTAAACACCGTGTTTCGTGTCGATCAACGCTCTAAGAAGCAAATTCACCTCTCGCCGACCAGCATCTTGGGCAGAATCTGTCATGAAATGATCCGAGCACGATGGTGTTTGACTCGCCATTGATCGTTACCGTGCCGCCATGATCGATGCCGAAGTGACGCCCAAACGCCTCACAAACAAGGGCAAAATCCGGCGCGCCGAGCTGATCAATTTCGCCGCTCGCAAGTTCGCCGAGCAGGGCTACCATCCCACTTCGGTGGCCGAATTGTGCGACGGAATTAACGTCGGCAAAGGTGTTTTCTACTGGTATTTTCCCAGCAAAGAAGCCCTGTTTGTGGAAATTTTAACGTCTACACAACGCGACCTTCGTCGCTACCAGCAAAGCGCGATTGGCGATGAGGCCCACCCCGTCCGTCAAATCGAGCTTGGCATCAAAGCCTCGATGGAGTGGTACGACACCCACCGTGACGTCGTTGTCCTGTTTCAATTCGCTATGTCTGAAGACACGTGGTCCGACACGTTGAGTTTGGGTACACAAGTCGCCGTTGCCGATGTGGCCCGAATTGTGCAGCTAGGCATCGACGATGGCAGTTTCCAAGACGCCGACCCGACGTTGACGGCCCGGGCGATCATCGGCGTCATGCAACATCTCAGTCGCGAGTACTTGGCCGACACAATTGAGCATCGCGATGTCGTGGTGCGCGCGGCCACGAATTTCTGCCTTCGCGGCGTGCTCGGCTGACTGGTAGCCGGTTTGGTCGTACCAGCTTGAGGCGGGCCACGGACCACGGACCACGGGCCGCTGGTCTAGCCCAGCTTGGGAAGCGCCCGCTTCAGATTGCGCAAGCCCTGCGCAATCCTTTGCTCATTCTCGATGAGCGCGAACCGCACGAAGCCCTCGCCGCCAAACCCGAAACCAATGCCGGGGCTGGTCGCCACTTGGGCGTCACGCACGAGCATTGACGCGAACTCTACTGAATCCATATCGGCGTACGGCTCGGGGATTTTGGTCCACACAAACATCGTGCCCTGAGGCCTGGGGGCGTTCCACCCAAGTCGGTCGAGCCCGTCGCATAGTGCGTTGCGTCGACCTTCGTAGATCTCGCACACTTCGGCGGGATAGTCAGGTGCTTCGTTCATCGTGACCGTGGCAGCAATCTGAATTGGTTGGAATGTGCCGTAGTCGAGATAGCTCTTGAGCTTCACCAGCGCAGCGATGACATCTTTGTTGCCCAACATAAACGCCACGCGCCAACCTGCCATCGAGAAGCTCTTCGTCATCGAATACAACTCGACGCAACACTCCTTGGCCCCTTCGGCCTGCAGAATGCTGGGCGGCTGATAGCCGTCAAATCCCACGTCGGCGTATGCGAAATCGTGCACGATGATGATGCCGCGCTCTCGGGCGAAATCAACCACGCGCTGCATGAAGGGAAGGTCGACGCAGGCGCCCGTTGGGTTGTGAGGAAAACTCAACACGATGACGCGCGGTTTGGGCCACCCCACCTGATAAGCGATTTCGAGTTCCTCCATGAAGTCCACATCGGTCGACATGCGCACTTGGCGCAAATCGGCTCCGGCAAACAACGGGCCGTAAATGTGAATTGGGTAACTCGGCGACGGAACAATGGCCGCATCGCCGGGTTGCAGGAGCACCCACATCAAATGACTGAAGCCTTCTTTGGAACCAATGGTGTTGGTGATCTCGGTTTCCGGATCCAGCTTCACGCCCCATTTGCGTTCGTAGAGTGCCGCGACCGCCTCACGCATTTTGGGAATTCCCCGGCTCATCGAATACCGATGATTGCGAGAGTTCCGCGCTGCTTCGGCCAACTTCTCCACCGCGATATCGGGGCTTGGAATATCTGGGTTGCCGAAACCGAGGTCGATCACATCTTCGCCTGCCCGACGCGCGTCAATCTTCAAACCGTTAATGATGGTGAAAACGTACGGCGGCAGGTTGGTAATGCGACGAAATTCCATCCCGGCAGACTAGCTCGCGAGCCCCTGTGAGCCGGGGCGACAATTTCGCCCATCAGCTCGGCGATTGGCCCCGGTCGCGGCTAGCTGGCCACGAGGGCCGCGGCAGCTAGTGCAGCGCCAAGGGCGCCAGCCCGAGCTCCAAGCAGCGCGGGAACCATTTCTGGCTCAGGTCGACGGCCCTGCCCAAAAACGGAATTGCGATGCGACTCGCGGGCGTGATCGAGCCACAGTTCTGCGCTGTTCACCATGCCTCCGCCGAGCACATACCGGGCCGGATCAAGCACCGCAGTGAGCTGCGCCAACCCAGCTCCGGCCCAATAGCCATGGTCGGCGAACGCTTGCAGAGCGCCCGGATGGTGCTGCAGAGCAGCGGCGTACACCTCGGCCCCATTGCGGGCATCTAAGCCATGGCCCTGCGCATGCAATGCCACGGCTGTGCCGCTGGCGTAACGCTCCCAACAGCCCAGTCGACCGCACGCGCAGACCCGACCGTCGGGAACCATGATCATGTGACCGGGCTCACCGGCATAACCGTGCGAGCCCCGGCGCACTTCACCATCGAGCACTAAACCAGCGCCAATACCGGTACCAAAACTGATGAACATCATGTCATCAATGCCGCGACCGGCGCCGAGTCGATGTTCGGCAAGAGCGGCGAAAGTAGCGTCGTTATCGACGGCCACTGGCACTCCCAGGCGCTGTTCCAGACCGGCCTTCAGCGCTAGCGGTTGACTCGACGGAATGTGCGCCGCGGTGTGCAATACGCCAGAACGATCCACCGGCCCCGGCGCTCCCACACCGGCTCCCAAGAGCTGGTGCCCAGGTTCGACGACCGAATGGCAAAGTTCGACCAGAACGTCCACGAGGGAATCACTTACGGGTGTGGGTACACGGCGCTCCGAGACGAGTTCGCCGGATGCCGTGGTAGCTACGGCCCAACACTTCGTGCCGCCAACGTCAATGCCGACGACAACGGGCTGATCGACCATGTGGCTATTGCTCAAGCAGCGCTTTGAGCTCCTGCAGGGCAGTATGAACAATTCTGGCTTCAGCGCGGCGCTTTACAAAGCCGGGCAGCGGCACCACGAGATCGACTTCGAGGTGATACGCAACGTCGGTGGCACCAGGTGTCGACGTGCTGGCAGTAAAGGTGTAGGCACCGTCGAGGGTGCGCATGATGTCGCCGGAATCCAGCGACCACGAGATCGTGCCGGGCGCTCCGGAAAAGTCGTAGTTGAGAATGTAGCGAGTGCTGCGACCCATTGCGGCGGCTCGAAATTCGACGTGCTGCGGGCGACCATTATTGTCGACCGATCGAATTTTGGATTCCTTTATGTCATTGGCCCATTGCGGATACTGCTCAACGTCAGCAACCGCGGCATAGCACCGCTCCGGAGAAGCAACGATGGTGATCGATTGGGTGGCTTGATCAGACATTTTTGGAACTCCGTTCGCGGGTGCTTGAACTCCGGGGTGGCGCACTCGTGCCGCCATTCTTCCTCATCGGCACATCAGCAGGCGGACGTTGAGGAAAATTCCCGAATTTCGCACCATAGAGCGCCGTCAATCCAATGCCAACCATAGGCGCCAGAATACCGAACGCAACGCTCGTAAATGGCCGCAGTCCCGCGGTACCAAAGGCCACCGCTAGCTGAACAAGTTCGACGATGATGAACAATCGCTGTTTCGGTTTGGGAACGGATTGGCTCAGGAAGAAGACGCCTGGCAGCGTGAGGGCCTCTGTGCGGCTGCGCTCAGCCAGCACGCCATAGGCCCACATAAACGTAACGATGCCGGCGGCGAACAAGATCAACGCGATCGACACGGCCACGCCACGCACGAAACTGTTGTCGAGAAGGGCTAAAGCCGCCGTCACTGCGAACAGGCCGGTGGCGACAAAATTGGCTCGCTCGATGGTGGGTCCCACGGCGGTCATTCTTGTCGACTCAGACGGGTGCGACGGCAAATGTGTGGGGTCCGTCTCTCGACGTCGCATCGACTCGTTCATGTGTCGAGTGCTCGTTGGATTGCCTCGTGAAGCCGCCCCGCCAATTTCCGATAGTCGAATTCGACGACGGCGCGTTGCCGAGCAGCAGCACCCAGTTTGGCGCGGAGCTCAGGATTGTGGGCAAGCTCCACGATTCGACGTGCCGTGTTTTTCGGGTCGCTTGGGCTGTCAATCACGAAGCCAGTGGTGCCGTGATCCACTGCTTCGTGGGAACCCCCGCTGCGCCCGGCAAGCTGAGGCACTCCGCAGGCCGCCGCTTCCAAAAACACGATGCCAAACCCCTCTTGCTCAAGCCCGGCCCAACGGTTTCGGCTCAACATGGCAAACACGTCGCAGGCGCCGTACGCCAACGGTAAATCGTCGTCACTGACGAACCCCAGAAATTGGACGGTGACGCCGGCAAGCCGGGCCCGGTCGGCCAGCCTGTCGGCGTCGCGCCCTTTTCCACCGATGGCAAGGTGAATTGTAGGGACATCTTTGTGAGCCAACACCACCGCGTCGATGAGCGCATCAAAGCCTTTTCTGGGCACCAATCGGCTCTGCCCGTAGGCAACGAAAGCATCCTCGGGCCAACCCAATTTGCGCCGAGCGCTGACCCGCTCGGCCTGCGACAACGGCACAAACCGGTCAACGTCCACGCCGGGCGGAACGTTCACTACCGGCAATCTACGGCCTGCCGCATGTTCTGATTCCGTGGCTGGGTAGCCCCCGGCAGCAATGACGATTTTCGCGCCGCGCAACGCATGCCCAAGAACGAGCCGGCTCGGCAGGATGCGGCCGGGCACCGTGATTTCGGCACCATGAACGACAAGCCCATAGGAGTGTTTGAGGTGAGGGCCAAGCAAACCAACTGGTGCTACTGGGTCGAGTATTACCAGCTCAGCGGATATATCAGTAGCGAGTCGATCGATCT
>JAYWAI010000135.1:0-16037 GCA_043782545.1 Acidimicrobiia bacterium | reverse complement strand
AGGTGCTGTACTTCCCGACGGTTGCGGCCCCGATCACGGTGAGCTACAACCTTGACGGCGTCGACAAGCTCAACCTGAGCCCCGACACCCTCGCCGGCATTTTCCAAAAGACCATCACCAAGTGGGATGACGCCGCCATCAAGGCCGACAACCCCGATGCCAAATTGCCATCGGTCGACATCGTGGTGGCCGTTCGCCAAGACTCATCGGGCACTACTGGTAACTTCACCAAATACCTCGCGGCAGCTACAAAGTTGTTTACGCTTGCGCCTGGCAAAGACGTCAAGTGGCCTGACGGCGTTCAAAAGGGCGCCGGCAATGCTGGGGTTGCCAAGCTTGTCAAAGACACCGCAGGCGGAATCGGGTACGTGGATTTCTCCGACGCCAAAGCAACTGGCCTCAAGTTTGCGGCCATCAAAAACAAAGATGGCAAATTTGTAGCGGCCAGTCTTGAAGGCGCATCTGCTGCGCTGGCCGGCGCCGAGATCAAGGCTGACTTGAGCTATAACCCGCTCAACGCCGCCGGTGCTGATTCCTATGCCATTACTGCCCCCACGTGGATTCTGGTGTACGAGACGCCAAAAGATGCCGCTCAGGCCAAGGCCACTAAAGCGTTTATCAAGTTCATTTTGAGCAAGGGTCAAGTGCTTGCGCCGACCGTTGACTTTGCGCCATTGCCGAAGGCACTTGTCGATATGGCTCTTGCTCAGCTTGACGGCTTCGCCAAGTAGTCTGCCAAAATCGTTCCCTAGCCTTACTGGCTAACGGAACTTCACGGCTCGCGCCGAAAGGAATCATGGTCGCCGCTGACAACACGTTTCTCTTGCCGAGGCCAGAGTCGCAATTGCCTGCCCCTCGCGGGGCATGGCGCGACAAGGTCTTCGCCAGGGTCGTGTTGGCGGCGGCGGTCGTTGTTTTAGTGATCCTGGCCTTGATCGCATGGTCAACGGCAAACGAAGCCTGGCCGGCTTTCCAACATGAAGGATTGCGATTTATTTTCACTAATCGCTGGAACCCTGCCAAAGGTGAGTTTGGCGGCCTGGCGTTCATTTACGGCACGCTGGTGATTTCGCTGATTGCCATTGTGATTGCGGTGCCGATTAGTGCCGGTATTGCCCTGTTTACCACCGAGGTAGCCCCTAAGCGTTTGCGTAAGCCGCTGGTGTATGTGGTCGATTTGCTCGCTGTGGTGCCGTCGGTAGTGTTTGGCCTGTGGGGTCTTAATGTGCTCGGCCCGATGTTGAACAAGAAGTACATCTCGATTGCCAATTTCTTTCATGGCGTCCCGGTGCTGAGTACGATCTTTTCGAAGCCGGCGGGTAATAAAGCGATCATGACAGCGGGCATCATTTTGGCCATCATGATCACGCCGATCCTGATTTCCTTGATGCGAGAAATTTTCTCAACCGTGCCATCGGCTCTTAAAGAAGCTGCTTACGGGCTGGGGGCCACTCGTTGGGAAATGATTCGCGCCGCGGTGATCAGCCACAGCAAGAGCGGCATGATTTCTTCGATCATGATCGGGCTGGGTCGGGCCATGGGCGAGACAATCGCAGTGGCCTTGGTAATTGGATCGTCGCCTCAGATCACCGCCAAGCTCTTTGGCCCCGGCGACGCCATGGCGTCGGTGATTGCCAACAACTTTGGTGAGGCTGAGGCGGGCAGCACGCTGCGAGCGGCACTCATTGGTTTGGGCGTGGTGCTCTTTGTGATCACGATTCTGATTGGTGCCGGGGCTCGCGCCGTGCTCAACCGGTCGGCCAAAAAGTTGGCTTCGTGATGACGTCCGTATTTTCTACGACTAGCTCAAACCTGCGTCGACGTCAGATGCGGAGCAACCTTGTGACCGGGCTCATGGGCGTGGCTTTGATCGTGGCGCTGGTGCCACTGGTGGCGGTGATCGGCTACGTGATCAATCGCGGTGGCCAAGTCGTTGATCTCAAGTTTTTGACGAAAAACATTCCGATTACTGATCGTACGATCGGGCCAGGCATGAAGCCGGCAATCATTGGCACGCTGGTGATCACACTGGCGGCGACGCTGATCTCGGTGCCGCTTGGTGTGCTGGGAGCCTTGTACCTCAACGAGTATGGCAACAATCGGCGGTTGAGCCGAGTGGTGCGTTTCTTTTCCGAAGTCATGACCGGCGTGCCGTCGATCGTGATGGGTTTATTCGTCTACACCTTCGTGGTGTTGCGTACGAAGGAACTTAACGGGCTGGCGGGAGCGTTGGCGTTGGCTTGTTTAATGTTGCCCGTGATCATCCGATCGAGTGAAGAGATGCTCAAGCTGGTGCCACTGGATCAACGTGAAGCGAGCCTGGCTCTGGGCGCCCGTAAGACCACGACCATATTTCGCGTCGTGCTCCCCGCTGCGGCGCCCGGCATGTTGTCTGGCGTGTTGCTGGCTATCGCCCGGGCAGCTGGTGAAACTGCTCCGTTGTTGTTCACCATTGGCGTCGTCAGCAAGGCAAATCCGAATATATTTTCGGGTACGAATACCACGCTGTCGGCGCAGATATTTCGAAACGCCGCCTCGCCATTTGTGGGAGCGCAGAACCGGGCTTGGGGTGCCGCGTTCACACTCATTTGTATTGTGTTCATCTTCACTGTGTTGGCCAGGGTGGTTTCAGCGGTGCTGTCTCGGAGGTCGTCGTGAGTCTGTTACCGCCATTTTCTATCAGCGATTTGTCGGTGCGTTACGGCACCCGTTTGGCGGTGCACAACGTCAATTTGGATATCGAACCCAATCGCATCACTGCGGTCATTGGGCCCTCTGGCTGTGGGAAGAGCACGTTCCTGCGCTGTTTAAATCGTATGAATGACCTGGTGCCTGGTGCCGTAGTGAGCGGCAAGATTTTTTACCAAGGCGAAGATATGTATGCCCAGGGCGTCGATGCCGCCGCGGTACGCCACAAAATTGGGATGGTGTTTCAAAAGCCAAACCCATTTCCAAAATCGATATACGACAACGTGGCTTATGGCCCGAAATTGCACGGCAAACGCAAAGGGCTCGACGACGTGGTCGAGCAAGCCCTCACCCGGGCGGCATTGTGGGACGAAGTGAAGGACAAGTTGAAGAGCTCAGGTATGAGCTTATCGGGAGGCCAACAACAACGGCTTTGTATCGCCCGAGCCTTGGCCGTTGAGCCCAGCGTGTTGTTGATGGATGAGCCGTGTTCGTCGCTGGATCCCATTGCCACGGCTCGTATTGAAGAGCTGATGGCTGAGTTGCGCGAACAGGTCACCATCGTGATTGTGACCCACAACATGCAACAGGCGGCCCGTACGAGCGATACGACGGCCTTCTTCACGGTCGAGGTGGGCGAGGAAGGTCAACGCACCGGCACGCTCGTCGAGCTCGGAGAAACTAAAACCATGTTCTCCACCCCCAGCGACTCACGCACGCTCAATTACATCACCGGTCGATTCGGATGATGCCCACCATTCACACATCGCGCCGAGGAGCCCGAATTGTCTGAACTTCGCAAAGCCTTCCACGAAGAACTCGATAGTGTCCGTGCCAGCGTCATTCGGTTGGGGGCCATGGTCACTGAGCTGATTCCTCGCGGCACCGCTTCGTTGCTCGACGCTGATATCGAGGCCACTGCTCGCATCCTGGCATCGGATGATGATGTCGATTCGCTCAGTCTCGAAATCGAAGACCGTTGCTACGAGCTCCTGGCCCGTCAGCAACCAATGGCTGCAGATCTGCGGTCGATCATGACCGCTATCCGCCTTACCGGCGATCTGGAACGCAGCGCCGATTTGGTGATGAACATTTCCAAGGCCACACGCCGCCTCCATGGCCTGACCATCGACCCGAAATTGCGTGGCTTGATCGCCCGCATGTCTGAGCAAGCGCAGCATCTATTTATTTCAGCGATTGACGCCTACGCCGATGGCAATGCTGATTTGGGCGCCGCAATTGACGATATGGACTCGCGCCTCGATGAGCTACACGCGGAATACATCCGAACGATTTTCGCGGTGTATTCCCAATTGAACGGCGGCAGCGACTTGCCCGCAGCGGTGCAGTTGGCGCTCGTAGGTCGTTATTACGAGCGGCTAGGCGACCACGCCGTCAACGTCGGCGAGCACACGGTCTTCATGGTGACTGCCGTGCGCGCTGAGCATCTTGGTGCCGAGCGAGCGATGCGTCGGGCCGTGAATGCTTCGACGACACCGGCTGACCCCACCAACTCGTCTAGCCCACCACCCGCGGAATCTTAGGCAATCGATCGAGCAGATAGGCGTCTATGAGATCCACGCGTCGCACAGTTGATGAGCTGACCGCCGAACTGGCGCGGGCTGTGAGCAGCGTGTCGATGGTTGAAAATCGACTCGAGCTCATGGCGTCGGCGTTGGACAACCTCGGCGTCGGCGTAGTTGTTGTTGATGAATTCGGCGACGTGGTGTTGCGAAACTCGGTTGCCCGCGTCTTGCACAACGGTCGTGGTGCCGATGCCCTTGTCGACGGGGTGATAGAAGAATTTTCGCGGCCAAATGGCCACGACGTGCGCCACCGAGTCTTGGACCTTCTCGGCCCGCCAGCTCGGGTCGTGGAGATAGAGTCGACGAGGTTGGGTGACGGCGAACCGGGTCAGGCTTGCGGATGGTTAATTACGGTCAATGACATCACCGAGTTGCGGCGCATCGACAAAGTGCGCACTGATTTTGTCGCGAACGTGAGCCACGAACTCAAGACTCCAATTGGCGCGTTGTCGTTGTTGGCCGAGACGTTGCTCGACGAGCCCGATGCAGCCGTGCGGGCTCGTCTCACCGAGCAAATGACGATCGAAGCCGATCGAGCCTCGGGGTTGATTTCTGCGCTGATTGATCTGAGCCGTATTGAATCGACCGCGCCCACGTTGGCCAAAGTTGACATACGCACCGTTGTTGATATGTCGGTGGCGTGGTGCAGCGCTCCAGCCCATCAAGCCGACGTGTCGATAATTGAAGAAGTTTCAAATATGGATTTGACCGTGTTGGCCGATGAACGCCAACTCGTAACAGCGGTTCGCAACTTGATTGACAACGCCATCAAATATTCCGAGCCCGGCAGCACCGTGATCGTACGGGCCAACGCCGATGTGGCCGATCGTGTTGTGCTTGCCGTGGTTGATCAGGGCTGCGGGATTCCCGAGCGCGATATCCAACGCGTTTTTGAACGGTTCTACCGCGTCGATCGGGCTCGCAGTCGCGATACCGGAGGCAGCGGGTTGGGCTTGTCAATCGTGCGACACATCATCGACAACCATGCCGGTGCGATCACTGTGACGTCGAGCGAGGGCCATGGCTCGACGTTCTCGATCGCCCTTCCTCACGCCAACCAAAATTCTGGTGGCACATCCGCCGCGTCAACGATTGAAGGATCAACATGAATAGTGGCCCAATGATTCTCATAGTCGAAGACGAGCAGTCATTTGTAGAAGCGCTCACTGTTGGCTTGCAACGCGAAGGGTTTCGTGTGCGCGCCGCCAAGACGGGGCCCGAGGCACTAGTACTTTTCGATGTGGTGTCGCCAGATTTGGTGTTGTTGGACGTGATGCTGCCGGGAATGTCTGGCATAGAAGTGTGTCGTCAAATTCGCACGAAGTCACAGATCCCCGTAGTCATGGTGACCGCAAAGTCCAGTGAGATTGACACCGTTGTTGGTCTTGAGGTGGGCGCTGATGACTACGTGACCAAGCCATACCGGTTGCGGGAATTGGTGGCCAGAATTCGTGCGGCTTTGCGACGAGCGCCGCTGGATCAATCTGACGCCGGGGCCATTGGCGATGAACCGCTTGAAGTAGGTGACGTGTACTTGGACCCCTATCGGCACGAGGTTCGCGTTCGCAGCGACGTAGTGCCAATGCCGCTCAAAGAGTTTGAGTTGTTACGAATCTTACTCAAGAATGCTGGTCGGGTCGTGACCCGAGACACGCTCATTGAGCGGGTATGGGGATACGACTACGTCGGCGATACCAAGACTCTGGACGTGCACGTGAAACGGCTTCGCTCAAAAATCGAGCCAGACCCTGGCTCTCCGTCGCGAATCCAAACTATTCGTGGTGTCGGCTACAAATTTGTGCCAGCTACCGAAGAGGTGCCGTGATCCGGATGATCACCACACGCCTGTCGGTCTGATAAAGATACGTTCATGGCACGGCCTCCAGAATTGTTGATGGTGCAAAACACGCCGATCGGCAACGGTGTGACGTGTATGGAAGTGTTCACCGATCAGGGCGTGATCGTGTGTTTGCGTCACGGACTCGAATCCGGCGAGACCAACGCCGTGTTGTGCGTGCCTGGCGCACTGGGCGGCCTGTCGGGGCCTGGTCGCGGGATCTTCCACGACATCTGCACGCAACTGGGCGGTGTGCGAATTCATTACCGTAAGCCCAACGACATCACTCATTGCATCTTTGATGTATTGCTTGTCCAGCATCTTTTAGCCGACCGGGGCGTCAACAAAGCGGTTCTTGTCGGGCATAGCTTCGGTGGGGCGATCGCCATTGCTGCGGGTGTTCACTTGGGTGACGCGACCGCGGGCGTGATAACTCTGGCCAGCCAGGTGCCCGGGGCCGAGGGCGTCGCCGAGCTGGCAGGTACGCCGTTGCTGCTGATTCACGGTGACCAAGACGAAATTTTGAATCACCAATGCAGCCAGTATCTGTACGGGGCGGCCAGTGACCCCAAAGAGCTGGTGATCGTGCCAGGAGAGGGTCACATGTTCACCGGGGTATCGGACGCGCTGGTGGACCGAGTGTTGGCGTTTTCTTGCTCGGCATTCGGTCTCGACATCGGCGCTCCACGGAACTCATTTGCCGCCGAATAGCATGGCAGCAACATGACGCAACGTGGAGGGAACAGTCGATCGGGAAACGAACACCGCCGACCACGAAATTCCGGTGAGCCGGTTGAGCGCGTGTGGCGTCCACTTGCGCAACGAGTTCGGGTGGACAACAAAACCTTCTCGCCGTTTGCTCGATTGGCTCGCGCTCACGCGGCCGCGGTTGCTGGCGACACCAGTATCGCCATCTCACTGGCTGGCTCGTTGTTTTTTTCGACCGACCCCAAGCAAGCTCGTTGGAAGGTTGCGGCCTACCTGCTTCTAACGATCGCTCCCTTCGCCGTTGTCGGCCCGTTCATTGGGCCGGCGATAGACCGCATGCCCGGTGGACGGCGGCTCATGGTGATCGCTGGATCATTCGCCCGCGCTGCGGTGTGCTTGGTGATGATTCGAGATTTGAATTCGCCTCTGCTGTTCCCAGAAGCCTTCGTCTTGCTAGCACTTGGCAAGAGCTATCACGTGGCCAAGAGTGCGCTCGTCCCCACGGTTGTGAAGGGTGATGCCGAGCTCGTTGAGGCGAACTCGAAACTGCAATTGCTCAGCGGCGCGATGGGTTTTGCCGCCAGTATTCCTGCCGTCATCTTCTTCAAGATAGGCCCGGGGTGGGTTGTGTTTTTGGCCGCCGTTGAATTCTCAGTGGCGGGCATTATGGGTTTGCGGCTCCCGCGCACCACCGTTGCCGCCAGCAAAATGGCCTCGGAAGAAAAACACGAGCTTCGCACCGGAGGCGTGTTGTTGGCTGTCTCGGCGATGGGCATTGTGCGCGGCCTGGTTGGCTTCATGACGTTTCTGTTGGCGTTTACGTTGCGAGTGGAAAAGGCGCCGACTTATTGGTATGGCATCATGCTGGCGGCCAGCACCGTGGGGGGTTTGACTGGTGCCGCAATTTCGCCTCCCCTGCGCAAGGCGATCCAAGAAGAACGGGTATTGGTCGGGTCGATTGGGGCCATTTGCGCGGCGGCGGTAGTCGCTACCTTTGCTGGCGGGCGTAGTGCTGCGGCGGTGTTGGCGCTGGCGATTGGCGTAGCGGCATCCACTGGGAAAATGGCCTTCGACGCCATTGTGCAACGCGACGCACCAGAGGCCAACCGGGGCCGTGCGTTCGCCCGATTTGAGACCCGATTTCAATTGGCATGGGTGATCGGTGCGTTTCTGCCCGTAGCAATCACCATCCCGCTGACGATTGGTTTCATCGTGATTGCCGGCGGGTCTGGGTTTGCCGCAGTGAGTTACTTCGGTGGCCAACGCACGTTGGCTCGCACTGGTCGATTACCAGAGCATCTCACCAACCCGAGAATGCGACTGCCAAACGTGCGTCGCCGGTCGGCGCGCACCGATGAGGTGGGGCGGTAGCCAGCCTCGGTCGTTGAGTCGGGCTGTTAGTCCAACCCGATGCGGGCCAGCCATAGCCCTGGCGCGTCGACGTCGTTAGGCGTCGGGAAGTCCTCATCGTTGTCGAAGATTCGACTGAGCGCTTCGACACCGGATCGTTCGACGACTCCGGCGATAAAGGCCTGGCCTCGTTCGACTTGGGCACGCGTCAGGTTGACCCCCAGAAGTCGTTCGGTGAGGCGGTCGGCCGGAGTGGTTTCAACTCGTCGACGGCGAAGTGCTTCGGCAGTCATCTGATAGTTGCCAATGAGCCGCGGGCCAGCGGCGTCGAGCACCCAGTCGACGTAGCCAACGAGCACAGCAATCGTGGCGTCGAGTTGTGGCGCGATCCGGGCTTGCTCCGGTGATCCTGTGGCTCCAATGAGCATTTCGGGATCGCCGAGGATTTGCTGCATGGCTCCGAATGGATTGGAGGGGTCGACCTCGAGGCCCTCGAGACGATCCATCAGCCCGTGCGGATTCGACCGGAATCCACCGGCGTGCTCATTGATCAGTCCCGTCAATCGCTGATTAAAATGTGGAATATTCATTAACGTTTGATACGTGATGTCGTGAAGAATGACCCACAAACGCAGGCTTGCGGTGTCGATCGACCACTCGCCGGCGAACGCGTCGATGGTCATTGGCACGATGCCGATTCGGGACGAGCCGGTCACCGGAATCGGTAACTCAAACAAGCTGAACGCCCGTTTACCCAAGTGCCCCGCCATACTGCCAGCGGCCATCCCCAGCATGGTTGGCGCGACCATGCTGAGCATGCCGTTGAGCATGGCGGCGAATCCGGCCTCGGGGTCCTGAGAATCGTCAAGTGCCAGCGGCGCCGGTGGCGAATTGCGCAATGCTTGACTTAAGCGCTCGACCACCGGCTTCCACCGGGTGAGCGTCTCGTGTACCCACTGAACTGGTGTGAGCGCGGCCACCTCAACGGGTTGGCCGTGTGGTGTCACAGAAAAGCCGGTTGTGGTCGCCACAAACATTTCGGCGATCTTGCCGTACTCCTCCAATTTGATGCGATCCAACGGGTCCACGTTGTGGGCCAGTTGGGCGGCGTTCATCGGCGCACTTGGATCAGCGAGCACCGACAGCGCAAACTGCTGGGCAGCATTCCAATCCAATGGCCCTTGTTGTTGCATCATCTTGGCCAGATCTCCGAAGAGAGGAATGTTGCCGAACGGGTTCGGCGCACCATCACCCGGCTGGCCGCTTGAGGGCGGAAATTGATCCATTAGAGGGCATGGTATGTCGACAAACCCGCAATCCCCACCACACGTGGCTCCAAAGATCCAACGAATCGCAGTAACTGGCGCGGCTGGTCTGCTTGGCGAGCACCTGATCACCCAACTCGTGGCCGATACCACGGTCGAGTCGATCGTGGCCATCGATCGCGCCGGGGCATCGTCAATTCGGTCGTCCAAAGTCACCAACCTGGTTGCCGACCTGTCCACCGCAAACCTTGACCAACACCTCGCGGGAGTCGACACGGTCATTCACCTTGCATTTGACGGCGATCCCTCTTTAAGCCACCAAGAAACCCACCGAGCGAATGTGGGAGGGACGTCAAATTTGCTTGCTAGCGCCACGAGAACCGGCGTCGCTCACGTGGTCTTGGTGTCGAGTGCAACGGTGTACGGGGCGTGGGCCAACAATGCGTTGCCGTTGAGCGAAGACTCCCTTATGCGTCCAAACTCTGATTTCGAGTTTGCCGTCCAGAAGGCCCAAATCGAGCATCTTGTTGATACCTGGCTCACGACGAATCCAAAGCGCACGGCCAGCGTTCTGCGGCCTACGATGGTCACAGCGCACGGCTACCCCGGTGGTTTGAGCCGCACGCTGCGCCCTGGTGTAATTCTGCGAGCTGGTGTTGAGTCACCATCGCGTCAATACCTTCACCTTGATGACCTCGTGAGTGCGGTCGTGGTGTGCTCGCAGAGTCAGGCTGATGGCATCTTCAACGTTGCCCCCGATGGCTGGGTTTCTGGCGAGGTCGCCCGATCGCTCGGCGGGCGAGCGCCGTTGCCGAAACTCCCAGGATGGTTGGCTACTCGGGTGTCGGCGATCGAAGATCGACTCAATAGCAATCCGTCGGTGCCGGGCATGGAGGCATTCGAACTGCATCCGTGGGTTGTGGCGAATGATCGCCTCAAAGGCCTCGGTTGGCATTGCCAATACTCCAACGAAGAAGCGCTCGTTGTAGGCACTGATCCACGACGGTGGTCAACGCTCACCGCCAACGGAAAACAGCAGATCGTGACGGCAGCGGGCGCGATTGCGCTCATCGGAGTCGGTGGCGTGGTGCGCTCGCTGGCTGGACGGCACCGATCTACTAGATAGCGTAATACTTATTCGTTCTGTGGGTGGGTGGCGAACCGCACGGAAATCTCAACCGGTTTGCCCGTTCGATACACAGAAATCGTCGTGGATTGGCCGGGAGTAAATCGTGACAATCGGGTGGCCACATCCTGAGCAGAGGTTGTGGAGGCCCCGCCAACGGCCACAATGACGTCCCCGACTTTGAGGCCAGCTGACTCAGCGGGGCTATGTGCCGTCACTGTGAAAATGATCGCCGAACCCATGCCAGCGGTGGTGAGAAGTGTGGCCATCGTCGCGGCATCAGCCGACTCTGCCTCGCCAGTTTCAATCCCCAACCACGCCGCGACTGGGGAAATTGGCGGACGTTCGGCAGAAGAAACAGCTTGAGCTGATGAAGCGCGACCTTTGTCGTTGATATGGACCCAGCCGGTGACCGACAAAAATCCGACGGCCATGCAGGCGCCGAAAAGCCCAGCGGCCGAGAGCGCCGGCCAAGAAGACCGCTTGTTGGTAACGCTGACCGACACCGACGTTGGCGGGGTTGTGGAACGATTGGCGTGCATCGACGATGCCACTTCGGATGGATGTCGCCAAATACGGTCGTCGAGTGGCAACAAAGGGTGCGCTGACACCAGATCGTCGTCTGAATGCGGGTCCCACTCCATGGCGGGAAAGATAACCCTCCGTGGCCGTCTCGCGACCGCGCCTCGACGGGTTACTGGCGAGTAGTTCCAAATTTTGCGCCAGAAGCCGTAACATCAGGGCGTGAATGTTCCGGCGCAAGGCGATTCGTGGGTGGGCTTGACCACCGACGTATTGCCAGTTGCCGAAGCGTACGAGTGGGCCGTGCGGCCCGACTGTGGGGCGGTCGTCCTTTTTTCCGGGACGGCGCGTGACCACGCCGCGGGCCGACCTGGTGTATCCCTGCTCGAATATGAGGCGTACGAAGAGCACGTCGAACCTCGATTGTTGGCGATTGCCGAAGCGGCTTTGGCGAATTGGCCCGGAATTGGGTGCATGGTTTTGCTGCACAGAATCGGACCCGTGCCCATTGGTGAATCGTCGGTCATCGTGGTGGCATCATCAGGCCACCGACCAGACGCTTTCGAGGCCGCTCGATTCGGGATTGACACGCTCAAGGCAACCGTGCCGATTTGGAAGCGTGAACGTTGGGACGGTGGCGAAGATTTCGCGCTCGGATCCCAACCAATCGTGGGCGTCGAATCTCACCGGGGGCCGCAATGACTTCTGCGGCGTTCTTGGTCTTTGCCATCCTGGTGACCCTTGGCGGCACAACCGTGTTGTGGATTCGGAGCCGAGGGGTCCATACCATCGACGCTGGGGTCGACGAGTTTCGTCGCGAAATGAGCGCGCTGGCTCCTGACACGGGCACTGCGATCGGTGCGCGGTCTGGCGTTACGGCCCGTTCCGCGAATCCTCAGCAACAGAGTCGATCGCGAACTGCCCATCCCACTGCACGCCTAGTGCACCCAGAAGGATGGGTCGATGGCGACGATGATGGCCGCGTAAAATCCTGACCGTCGCTCTGGTATCACATACTTTTCCCGCCGTATTTGCTCGTCTGTAATCACTTTTTGAAAGGCCTCTGTGGCACGCGATCTCGCTATCGACTTGGGCACCGCCAATACCCTGGTTTATGCGCGTCACGAAGGCATTGTGCTCAACGAGCCGTCGGTAATTGCGCTCAATAGCCACAACAACGAGGTGCTCGCCATGGGCCACGAGGCGTGGCAAATGATTGGTAGGACGCCGGGCTATATCGTGGCCGTCCGCCCACTGCGCAAGGGCGCCATAACCGACTTCGAAGTCACGCAACGAATGATTCGGCTGTTGTTGCAACGAGTGGGTGTGTCTCGGTTTAGCAGGCCCCGCGTAGTCATCTGCGTGCCATCTGCCATCACTCATGTGGAGCGTCGGGCGGTCATCGAAGCGGCCCGCCGCGCCGGTGCAATCGAGTGCCAATTGCTCGAACAGCCCATGGCCGCGGCGATCGGTGCCGGGCTGCCCATCAACGAACCGGCCGGCAACATGGTCGTTGATATTGGTGGCGGCACCACAGACACGGCGGTGATTTCACTCGGTGGGATCGTGGCCCTGCAGGCGTTACGGGTCGGCTCGTTCGACATCGACGCCGTGCTGCAAAATTACATTCGGCGCGAATACTCGATAGCCATAGGGGAGCGCACGGCTGAGGAAATCAAAGTCACCATTGGTTCTGCTGCCCGTACCGAAAACGAAATGGCCGCGGAAGTGCGCGGCCGCGACCTCATCAGCGGACTTCCCAAAACTGTGGTGCTGACACCTGACGAAGTCCGTGAGGCTATCGATGAGCCGGTCACCGCGATGGTCGATTCTGTCGTCACGTGCTTGGGCAAAGTACCGCCAGAACTGGCCAACGACATCATTCTCAATGGCATCTCGTTAGTTGGTGGCGGCGGGATGCTCAAAGGGTTCGACATTCGGTTGTCGGAGGCCACACAAGTGCCGGTCCACCTCGTTGACGCTCCACTGGAGTGCGTGGTGTGGGGAGCGGGGCGGTGCATCGAGCAGTACGACGCACTGAAGGTCATGTTTATGGGCAACCGAGCCCGCGATGATTAGCTAGTCGAGCAAGTCTTCGGCGGCTTGGCGGACTTGCCAGTCGCGATCGGTAAGCGCTCGTTGGAGCGTAGCGTCGACGTCTGGGCCATCAAACGGAGAAAGGGCCAAGACGGCTCTGCGACGGATGGCAGGCTTGTCGAGTGTCCCGTTGAGAATTGCCGGGAGACCACGCGGATCGCCCATTGCTCCCAGCGCCGCAACAGCGGCTTCGCGCACGAGTGGGTCCATGTGGCTTGCCGCTCCGATCACGGCTTGTATGGCCACGTCAGGGGGTTGTGCGAGCTCACCAATAGCCCAGCAAGCGGTTTCCACAGTCATGGCGTCCTGATCGGCGGTGAGCGCCACGAGATGGGGTACGGCGATCTCATTGTTGGCTTGGTGTTGAATGATCCACTCGGCCGAGCGTCGTCGCACGTCTGCACTGGCATCAAGTTGGGTGGCGAGGAAATCGCTCGGCGTCAGCGCGCGTAGACGGCACAGAGCGGCGTATGCGGTCGCTCGGACGTCGGCGTCGGGGTGGGTGGTGAGTTGACGGGCCACATCAATATCGCCGGTGTGGCCTGCCGTCGCGCCCCGGCGGCGATCCAGAGCAGAGTTCGTGGGTGAAATTTTGGCGTCGCTCACGTAAGAAACACTTGTTGCGCTATCACAAACAGTCCGAAAACCGCGGCGACGATTACGCCGGCAAGTACCACGCCGAAGAACACCAAGATTGCCGGAATGCCGATGAGCGCCCGCACGCGAGCCCACCAGGGGGTGCCGCTCCACGTCATCGCAGGGCTTGGGTAGGCGGGGAGGCGCAGAAGGCGTTTCTGGGGCCTGGTGTCAGATCCGGGCTCGTTCATGGCAGGCTGTAGGGGTGACTGATGTTGATAGCGAGATCGTACCTCCGGAAATCCCTGCCGTGATTCCACCTGTGCAAAAGCCCAAGCCGCGTTGGGGCCGACGAGTCGGTCTCGGGTTTGGTGTGTTGCTCTCGATTGCCATCGTGACGGGGTTTCTCGTTCACCTCGACTACTACTCATTTAGTCCTGGGGACACGGTGGCGGCTGAGCCACTCGTGGTTGTGCAAGACCTCACTACCTACCCTGCCAAAGGTCAAGTGCGTTACACGACGGTGTTGCAAAGTCGCGATCGCATCAACTTGTTTGGATGGCTCGAAGCCAAGTGGGATTCCGATATCGATCTCATTAGGGCCAAGGATTTATTGGGCAATAAATCCAAAGCACAGAGCGACAAAGAAGACCAGCAGGCCATGGTCACGTCTCAGACAACTGCGGCGTCGGTGGCTATGCAGCGCCTCGGTTTTAAAGGCTTGGGCGTAGAAATTTTGGACATCATGTCGACGGCACCGTCGAGCAAGTTGCTCAAGACGGGCGACGTAATTACGTCAATTGACGACAAGCCCGTGGCCTACGTCTCTGACTTGTCACCGCTTATCGTGCATCACAAACCGACTGACATTCTGAAGATCGTCGTGACACGCGGTGGCCAGAAACTCACCCAGCAGGTGCCATTGACGACTGTCAATGACAGCGCTGGCAATCCTCATGTCATCATCGGCATCAGCCCGCAAGGCAAGTTCGGCGAGAAAGTCAGCGTCAAATTACAAAACGTTGGTGGCCCTTCTGCCGGATTGGCGTTTACGTTGAGCGTGATCGACGTGCTCACCCCGGGAGAATTGACCGGCGGTAAAAACGTGGCCACCACGGGGACGATTGAACTCGATGGTTCGGTAGGTGAGATCGGCGGCATCAAACAGAAAACGATTTCCGTGCGCGACAGTGGCGCGGTGATGTTTATTGTGCCCGCCTCGGAGGCCGCCGAGGCGCAGAAATATGCCGGCAGCAAGCTCAAAATCGTGGGTGTGAAAAACCTCGAGGAGGCACTCACTGCGCTGGGCACGTTGGGTGGCAATGTGACTGATCTCCCCCCATTTCGTGCGGCCGCCGCATAATTTCGTCTCATACCTCGGGCGATAGTTGGTCGCGCTGGTGGGGGCATGGCGCACGAAAGTGTTATGAGCGCCCTACGATTCTGTCGTGGCTGAATCCTCTCGTGAACGCGTTGACGACCGGCGGATCACGTCCGACGCGTTAAAGCAAAAAAGTTTTGGCACCAGTTTTCGTGGTTTTGATCAATCAGAAGTGCGCCGGTACCTCACCGAGGCGGCTCGCGAGATGGGCGATATCGAAGATGCCAACGATCGATTGAAATTGCAACTGGCACAAGCCGAGCGGGCGGCCGCCAAACTGCTCAACTTGGACGATGAAAGTGTCATGGCGGCTCTTGGTGATGAGACCCGCCGGGTGCTCTCCACGGCCAGATCGTCGGCGGCTGAAATTCGGGCCAAAGCTGAAGACTCGATGGCCAGAATGTTGCGCGAAGCCCAGGATTCAGCGGCCAAAATTCGATCCGATGCTGAGGTCGACCATGCGCTGGTTTTGGCTGACGCGCAAACGCAAGCCGAGCGCGCGCAGCAGGCGATAAACGCCGAGATCGAGCGGAACCGCTTGGCCTGTGAAGGCGAGCTCGATCAGGCGCGTGAGCGCGGTCGCGAAATGATTTTGGAAGCGCAAGCAAATCGCGAAAAGGTCTTGGCCGACTTGGCGCGCCGCCACCGTATTGGCCGCCAGCAACTCGAAGTGCTCAAGGCGGGCCGAGATCGATTGTTGGACGCGTACCGCATTGTGCGCCAAACGCTCGACCATGCCACGGGCGAATTGGCGGGCAGCGTTGACGCGGCGCGCGCCGCGGCGCAAGCTGTGGCTGCCCGTGCTCCATCAGAGGCCACGGCGCCGCTCGAAATGGAGCTCGACATCGATGCGATGTTGGCGGCGACATCGATCCCGGTGGCCCCTGATGTTGAATCGCCC
>JAYWAI010000134.1:0-6004 GCA_043782545.1 Acidimicrobiia bacterium | reverse complement strand
CGTGGTCGATCCCAGCTCGCTGGAGCTAAAAAGCAACGACGCCGGACCAATCCCAGACACCGTCAAGGCCACGATCACTGTGACCAACGAGTCAGCGGTCGACATCACCAACGTCAGTTTGCAGCGCCTCCAGCCGGCCTGGGCCGACCCTGCCGACGCGGCCGAGACACTCCCCGTGCGACAGATCGCCGGCCCCACGCCCACGGCGCTAGCGCCCGAGCAACTCGGTACATTGACACCAGGGCAGTCCAAGCAAGTCACCGCAACCTTCGAGGTTTCCGACTCTGGCAAGTTGGCGATCGAAGCTCAGGCTTTCTCGTCAGCTGGCGCGGCGTCTGGGTCAGGGACCTTCGACGTCACGTCGGATGTGATTCTCTTCGTGGATGCGCACCCCACCGGTTTCACCCCGCCTGCCAAGCCCGGCCAGACCGTGCTTCTCACCGGGTACCTGAAGAACACAAGCCGAACGGACACTCTCGTCATCGATCCATTCCAGGCAGGGTTCATTGGCCACGGCGCCGGTGGTTTCCCCTTGTCGCTCGACCTCGGGTTGTCGCCGGCATCGTCGAGTGCCGACGTGTGCCGGGCGTCCGTTCCGGTGGAGATCAAGCCCCGTGCGTCATGGTCGTTCAGCATGCTGGTGTCGGTCAGTCCGGCAGCCCGCGTCGGGCCGAACCGCGTCACGGTGCAGATGCCGAAACCAAAGGGCACAGTCCTCGCCGCCGATAAGTCCAAAAGCGCACTGGCTCCGACGCGCGTGCGTGTTATCGCCAACGCGCAGGCCATCGAACTGGTCGTCGATCAGGCCGATCCACCAGTCGTCGAGGGCGACTTCCTCACCGAGTTCGGCCATCTCACGATCGGTTTCGACAAAGGATTGCGCAACGGCGCACTCGGCCTGGGCGAGCTGATCCACTCGCTGCCCACGATCGGAGGCCAGTTGTTGCACGCTCCACGAGCGGTGCTCGATGAAGCAATGAAAGACGTCGACTACCTCAACATGGTCTGGGACAAGATGCCCGAGTCGGAGAAGTTCACCTTCGCCGCCACGTTGCAAGCTTGGAGCGACGCTTGGTCGCAATCGGCGCCCGGCCAAGCTGGCCCCAAGGCGCGCGAAGTGATCGAACGTTTCGCTCAGGAACTTGGGACGTTGCAGGCCACCAACGAGCTGGAGTTCGCCCAGAAAATCGGCGCGCTCGGTGGTCAGCTCGGCTTCGATACCGCCTCTGGCGCAATCACTGAGATGTTCATCTGCGGTCTGGCGCGTCGCGTTGGCTTGTATGGGAAGTACATCGACGCCGCTGAGAAGACCGCTGAAGCAACCCAGTCCGAGCGCGTTGCCGCCCGCGAGCTCAAGGACGGCAAAGGTCTCGCCGCGATGACATCCGGCGAGGAATTCAGCATCGAGACGATTCGCAAATACACGGGTACCACGCCGTCGGAGTTGCAGCGCGTCGTAGATGTCGCCGAGGCAAACCACGCGGTGATTGCGTTCCGCTCGCGTTCAGCACGGGCCGCCGAGCTCATCGAGCTCGGCCAGGCCGTACTCAAGAATGAGGTTTGGAAGGTCAAGACGGTCAGCGACATTGACTACCTGTACCTCGGCTACCGGAAGTCCGACGAAGCAATCGCGGTATTGCGCACCCCGATCTCGGAGATCGAACTTGAACAGCGAATCGGCACCCTGCCCAAACCGCAGGCCGATCTGGTGCGCAAGCGCTGGCAGGATCGGGTGGCGGAGTGGAGCGACCCCACGCCCGATCACCCGAAATAC
Source organism: Acidimicrobiia bacterium (assembly GCA_043782545.1). Lineage (GTDB taxonomy): Bacteria > Actinomycetota > Acidimicrobiia > Acidimicrobiales > JBBRKR01 > JBBRKR01. Next base: position 4,230 of record JAYWAI010000134.1, on the reverse strand, counting down.
AAGCATTTGCACACCGATTATCTGGCGCGCAACGCAGACGGCTGGGTGGATGTGCCGTTCGACCCCACCCTGAACTTGCCCGGAGAAAGCCAGCAGGCAATCACACACAAGTACCGGCGTACCGCGCTCGAACCCGTCACCGCACCCAAGGAAAGCCCCGGCGATTATTGGATCATCAAGCAGGCTAAGGACGCCGGACCCAACGCCAAACTCTTCCCGATCGTCGGCGACATCGACATGATCGCGATCCTCGATGAGTCCATGCGAGTGTTCGAATCGGCTGATGTTCGGCTCAAGATCTACGACGATCTACAGCGCGCCGTGGGCATTCAACATGGTGAGTCGTTCACCTTGCAGCTCGAGAACGCCCGACGCGACTTCCTCGAGGCGCACCTGCCCGGCAAGGAGCCGTTGATCATTGTCCACCCCGACGGTAAGGTACGCGCCGGATACTTCGACCCATCGAAGTCGTACGCGAAGATCGACGTCGAAGCCAAGTTCATTTACCTCGAGGGTCAGGAGCTCAACCTGACCAAACGGCCAGGCTCGAGTGGGTTGCTCGACTTCCCCAATGTCGTCGACACACCGACGAATGCCTTTATCACGCCGGTGACGTGGAAGGAGCTCGGGATCGGGATCCGCGACGTGCTTATCGACCGTGCCGGAGGCATCTTCCGCGCCACACCCAAAGGCATCGAGGAGTGGAACCCGTCGAGTCGCGTGTGGGTGACGAGCGGGCTCACCACAACCAATGGTCTGCTCCACGTGTCGCCGCAAACTGCAACCGGCGCGGCACCAGCCGGGTCGCGCGAATTGCCGATTGCCAAGCCGTCGGACCTCGGTCTGGCTCCAGACGTTCCGTGGTTCCACGTCGGCGATCAGGTGGTGGTCGATCCAGGCGGACCGAACCAGCAGATCGCCACCGTCGTCGCCTTTGGGTCACTCATCCTTGATCGGCCGCTGACCCACGACATCCTGGCCGGCACCACGGTCGCGATGATCGCTCAAGGCGGCCTTCCCAAGACCGGTACCGATTCGAGCGCCCTCGTCTGGTTCGCGGCGTTCTTGTCAATCATCGGCGCTGCAATGCTCGCGGTCAGCCGCCCACGGCGAGTTCGTCGGGCGTGATGTAACCGGCTGCGTGAGATTGGGCGCGCGTATGTTCGATCAATGATCTGGGCATGGGTAGAATCTGCGACGAGCACCGGAGCGGTTGTATGACGGAACGACGAAGCACGACAACATCAAACTTTGGCGTGAGCGTGCGCGAAAGCCATGACGCAACGCCGTTTTACGAACGCTTCACGCCGCCAACGCTTTGCGACGATGACACGGTTTTGCCACCCCTATCTGTCGCCGAACCATTCGTGCACGGCGATTCGCGATTCATGGACGCGGTCGCTGATGGCTCCGTGGCGCTCGTCGTCACGTCACCTCCCTATTTCGCTGGCAAGCAATACGAGCAAGAAGTCGAACGAGACGGCATCCCTGCGTCATACCTTGAATACCTCGACATGCTCACCGCCGTGTTCGCGGAATGCGTTCGCAAGCTCGAGCCCGGCGGTCGCATCGCCGTCAACGTAGCCAACCTCGGACGAAAGCCATATCGCAGTTTGTCGGCCGATGTGATCGACATTTTGCAAAACAAACTGGGAATGCTTTTGCGCGGCGAACTGGTCTGGCAAAAGGGCGAGGGTGCCAACGGCTCGTGCGCGTGGGGCTCGTTTCGCAGTGCTACAAATCCGGTGCTGCGCGATATCACCGAACGCGTGATCGTGGCCAGCAAAGGCCGGTTTGATCGTGCGCTCACGGTTAAGCAACGAGCCGCGGCTGGGCTTCCACATCGCAATACTGTGCTCACCGAAGACTTCCTCGCCCTCACACTCGACGTGTGGTCGATCCCTCCCGAGAGCGCTAAACGAGTCGGGCATCCCGCCCCGTTTCCGGTCGAACTGCCGGAACATTTGATCAATCTGTACACGTTCGAAAATGATCTGGTGCTCGATCCATTTCTGGGGAGCGGCTCGGCGTTAGTAGCTGCCGCGAAACTCGGGCGGCGCTATGTCGGCTACGACCTCGACGAGGGTTACGTTGCGATTTCGCGCTCACGAGTTGCCGATTTTCTCGCCTCTTCACGGACGGCCGTGCCGATGCAGCCCGGTGCAGCTGACTCACCGCCTGACTCGGGTAAAGCCGCTCACAAGCTGGCCGAGCGGTTCATTCTGGATGCCGGTTTCGCGATTATTGCCGAGAATTTTCGCGTCCGCAAGACGGCCGTGACGGTCAGTTTTGTGGCCACCGATGCCGAGGGGAAAACGTGGCATTTCGACGTCGCCGGCCCGCATGTCAGCCATCGGGGCGGCATGTTGCGCACTGACGTGGTGTGGCGCACGCTCGGGCGGGCTGCCGCGCTGCGGGCCACGCTAGAGGCCTCTGGCACCCCGCTCGTCGTCCTCACCACCCAACTTCCCCACCCGAAATCCGACGGTGGCATCGCTTTGCACGCCGCCACCCAATCCGGAATCTTCGCCGTCATCGACATGCTGCGGTCGCACGACGCCGACGCCCTCACCGGTCGGGGCGACGTCAATCGTTCGTAGATATTTGACGAAGACGGGCCTCAAGAAAGTCGTGTTCCGCCTGGTTCCGGGTCAGTTCACGGCCGCGCTCATACGCAGCTGCTGCCTCGGCTCGCCGACCGCACCTTCGCAACAGGTCAGCCCGAGTCAGGTGATATAGATGATATTCATCGAGTGCATCGGCCAGATGGCGGTCGTCGATCAGCTGCAACCCGTCCTGTGGCGATCCGGCCATCGCCACTGCAACCGAACGATTCAGCTGCACGATAGGCGAGGGCTCCAAAATCAGGAGCTGGTCGTACAACGCCACAATGTTGATCCAGTTAGTCGCCACCGCCTGACGGGTGGTCGCATGCACCGCGGCAATGTTCGCTTTGAGCGCATAAGGGCCCGGCCGACCCAGGCACACGGCGCGTTTCAGAAACTCGAGCCCCACGAGGATTTGAGATCGATCCCACAACTCTCGATCTTGTTCTTCCAGGGTGAGGGGCCGGCCCGCAGGATTGGAGCGAGCCGCACGACGAGAGTCGTGCAAATTCAGCAGCGCTGCTAGCGCCAGCGGCTCAGGTTCTTCTGGCAACAGCTCAGTGAGCAGCAATGCCAGCCGCAGCGCCTCATCGCACAAATCGACCCTCACCAGGCGATCGCTATCGACCGGCAAATATCCGGCATTGAACACCAAGGCAACCACAGCGAGTACGGCATCGAGTCGTTCCAAATGCTCGCTGGGCAACGGCACCCGATATGGGATTCTGCTGTCTCGAATCTTTCGTTTGGCCCGCACCAATCGTTGCCCGAGCGCCATTTCAGAAATCATGAACGCGTGCGCCACCTCGGCCGTTGTCAGCCCGCACAGAGTCCGCAACGTGAGCGCCACTTGAGACTCCACAGCCAGGCTTGGATGGCAGCAGGTAAAAATCAACCGAAGTCGATCGTCGGCAATCGGCTCAGCCGGGTTTGGAGCAATCCAGGCTATGGCCAGCTCGCCCCATTGGCGATGACGCCGGTCGAGCGCTGCTGATCTGCGAAGTCGGTCGATGGCTTTGCGCCGAGCCGCTGTCATCAACCACCCGGCCGGATTTTCAGGAATGCCAACACGCGGCCATGCCTCAAGCGCAGCAATGTAGGCGTCCTGCAACGACTCTTCGGCCAAATCAAAATCGCGCAACACACCAATGAGTCCGGCAAGAACTCGAGCGCGTTCGGCGCGGTGGATGCCTTCGATGACCTCGTCCACTCGCACCGAGTCGCGCTCCACCACGTTGCTCGGTCTAATGCAATACGGCGAGTGGACGAACCTCTACCGCTCCGAATTTTGCTGAGGGGATCATGCTGGCGGCGGCCAATGCCCCGTCAAGATTGTCGGCTTCGATGATGTAGTAGCCCGACATCCACTCTTTCGTCTCCGCGAACGGACCGTCGACAGTAATGACCTTGCCATCGCGCACCCTGACGGTCGTTGCCGTGTCAGGCGGAGTGAGAGGGTCTCCAGCGAATGGCCGGCCGCTGGCAGCAAGTTGGGCACTGAATTCGCCGTAGCCGGCCATTATGTCGTCCCAACCTGGGCCGCCGGGAACTGGATGAAGTGCCGGGTCGTTGGCAATAATCAACATGTAACGCATGATGGAATCTCCTTCGTAAACGCACAGCG
>JAYWAI010000133.1:0-2270 GCA_043782545.1 Acidimicrobiia bacterium | reverse complement strand
GCCCCGGCATGGTCGGCACGGTCGGCACGGCGATTGGTAACGCTGGCTACAACATCGAAAATCACATGACCGGAAAAAGTCGTGAACGTGGTTCTGCGCTGATGGTGATCTGTACTGCTTCACCTGTGTCAGTCGACATCGTTTCCCAATTGCGGCACACGCCGGGCATCGTGTCGGTGCACGTCATCGACTGCGAGACGTGCCGCTAACTAGCCACGTAGCTAGCCCCTTAAAATTCGAAGGGTAACTACCCTTCGATGGTGATAGCGGCGGTGGGGCACAGGTCAGCAGCGTCGGTGACTTTGGCCCGCAACTCTTCGCCAGGCTCTTCGATCAGGATGTACAAAAAGCCGTCGCTGCGTACCTCGAATACCTCTGGGGCAACTTGCATGCAGCTTCCGGTTGAAGCGCAAACATCGAAATCAACGGTGACTTTCATGACAGGTCCTCTCGGCAACGCGTAACGCGAATACAAACTTGGCAGCAAACTAGTGGATTGCTTGCGCGCACGGGCGACTTCGTGGGAAGCTGTGTATATGAACCGCACCAACGGACTCCTCCTTCTTATGTAGGCGAGCTCCTGCTGGTGTTCGCCCCCTGTGCCGTTGGCTCGGGGGGTTTCTTGCTTTTTCCACCCGATTCCCCATTGAAACCGCCGGCATGAGCCGGAAGTGAACCCCAGAAAGGACCGCGATGCCACCAGCAAATGTGACACCGAAAAAAATGCCGTTCGAGAAATATCAGGGTTTCCTTCCGCTTGAACTTCCCGACCGCACGTGGCCTGACAGGCGCATCACTGTGGCCCCCGATTGGTGCAGCGTCGACCTGCGAGATGGCAATCAGGCGCTCATCGACCCGATGGACCCCAGCCGCAAACGCAAAATGTTTGACACGCTGGTGAAGATGGGATTCAAGGAAATCGAAGTCGGGTTTCCGTCGGCGAGTCAGCCCGATTTCGACTTCGTGCGACAACTCATCCAAGACGATCTGATCCCCGACGATGTGACGATTCAAGTGTTAGTGCAATGTCGAGCCGAGTTAATTGAGCGCACTTACGAATGCTTGGTTGGCGCGCCGAAGGCCATCGTGCACTTCTACAACTCGACATCGGTGTTGCAGAGGCGTGTGGTATTCGGGCTCGACAAATCAGGTATTTCTGAGATCGCTCTCAACGCAGCCCGCCTGTGTCGCAAGCTGGAAGAGACAATTCCGAGCACGAAGGTTTTCTACGAATATTCGCCTGAAAGTTTTACGGGCACAGAGATCGACTACGCCATCGAAATTTGCGCGGAAGTCACTGATGCCATCGAGCCAACCAGCGATCGAAAACTGATCCTCAACTTGCCGGCCACCGTCGAGATGTACACGCCCAACATTTACGGCGACGTCATCGAATATTTCGGTCGCAACATTCCCAATAGGGATTTAGTGCGCATCTCGTTGCACCCGCACAACGATCGTGGCACGGGCACCGCGGCGGCCGAGATGGGCATGATGGCCGGCGCTGATCGCGTCGAAGGCACGCTGTTTGGCAACGGAGAACGCACAGGCAACGTGGACGTGGTCAACCTCGCCATGAACCTTTTCACCCAAGGCGTTGACCCGAAACTCGACATGAGCGACATCGATTCGCTGCGTCGGGTGGCTGAATATTGCAACCGTCTGCCGGTACACCCTCGCCACGCCTACGCCGGCGATCTCGTGTACACCTCGTTTTCGGGATCGCATCAAGACGCCATAAAAAAAGGTCTTGCGGCGATCGACGCGTCAAAAAACGACAAGGGTGACTATTCCGTGTGGGAAGTGCCGTACCTCCCGATTGATCCGACACACGTGGGCCGTTCGTACGAGGCCGTGATACGTGTCAACAGCCAATCGGGCAAAGGCGGCGTGGCGTACATCATGGAAGTCGAGCATCAGATGGTGTTGCCGCGTCGTCTGCAAATCGAATTTTCAAAAGCTGTTCAGGGCGTCACAGAAGACACCGGTACCGAGATTTCGCCGGTCGCAATGTGGGACATTTTCGAAGGCGAATACTTGCCTGAGAGCCCGCATGTCGAGTTGGTAAGTCACGAGACGCACACCGTCGGGGACACTGCGAATGTGACGGCCCAGTTGCTGATCAATGGCGAACATCGCACCGTTGCTGGCCAAGGCAACGGCCCGATCGATGCGTTTGTGCACGCGCTATTTCTGGAAATAGGTGTGGAGCTCGATGTGGTCGATTACAGCGAGCACACGATGAGCCGTGGTTCTGATGCCAGCGCAGT
>JAYWAI010000132.1:0-6008 GCA_043782545.1 Acidimicrobiia bacterium | reverse complement strand
CCGTGAATACGCCGGCCGGGCCGACCACCACGTGATCAATGTCGCTACCGCGCTCGCCCACCGGAACGGCATTGAGTACATACCAACCATCGGGCAATTTGCGCTCCAACATTCGTCCAACGCGCTCTTCGCCATCGGCGCCGACTCGCCAGTTTCGTTCGTCAGTTTTCACGCCCAACAGGCGCGCCAAAAATGTTTTCACCGGTGCCTGATGCCGAAGCTCTACAGCTTGTTCTCTCGCCATCTGCCCGGCCGAGCGACCGGCCAAGTCAAACGATTCAGTCGGTTGCGAAGGCCGGGCGACGTCGTGAGTTTTCATTACTCACCATCGGCATCTCGACGCACAACGCTTGATAGGCAGACGCACGTTATAACCAGTCGCAAGAAATATGTTGGAGTCCGTCGATAGCGAAGTAATTTCATTCCCTCGATCGGTCGGCAACAAGAGCGGCAATCGAAAGGGTCGTGGGGGCCAGTTTGGTAAGGAGCAACCGACAACCTTCTGCTTCGGCCAAGGAGCGAGCGAATGCCAAACCGATACCGTGGTTGCGCCCATGCCCGCGAGCGAAAATCACCTCGCGTTGTGACTCCGGAATTTCACCTTGGTCAACAACGTCAACGGTTACACCACCGGCTACCTTTCGAATGCTGATCCCAATGGCACCTTGACCATGCACGAAAGCGTTGTCGATCAAGACGTCCAAAACGTGTTCTAGCGACGAAGATGAAATCGCGGCTCGGCACGGCAATCCTCCAACAAATACGACAGCTCTTCCCGTCGCCGAGGCTCGCTCCTGCCACCGAGCCACCACGCCATCCACCACACTCGCCACGTCACACGCCGAACCCGACGGAACAGCGTCACGGGCCAACTCCAGCAAGTGTTCAACGGTCTGCTCGAGGCGAGACAAGTCCGCTAACACCGTTTGAGCGTTCACGGAGTCAGCATTCCCAAAATGCGATTCGAGGTGGAGGCGAAGCCCGGCCAGCGGCGTACGCAACTGATGCGAAACGTCGGCGCTGAACCGCCGCTCGCGGGCGAGGGCTTCGCTTATGTGGCGACTGCTGGCCACCAGTGTGTCGGCCACCGAATCAAGTTCGTCTATTCCGCTGGGCGGCATTGACGCCACGATCTGTCCGTGGCGAATCGCTGCTGCCGTACTGGCCAGCTGTGCAACAGGCGCAGCCAACCGCGTCGCCAACGAGCGAGCGATCATCCACGCCGCGCCGAGCGCCAGCGCGGCCGCGCCCGCCATAATCAGCAGCGCTCGGCGCGTTCGGTCGTCGACGCCGGTCATCGGACGAGAAATTCGAATAAGGCCCACCACGTTTTCATTGCGATCAGCAATCGGGGCGGCCACAACAATCGCACCGCTGGCTGTGGATGAGGTGGAACCGTGCTGGGCAGTTTTTACGACAGCGTCAGAGGTGCTTGGCCCATCGCCAAACAACTTTGCGCCGGTCACGAGATACACACCGAACGGTGGGGGCGGGTCGGTTTCGGTGGTGAGTTGACCGAGTTGATGAACATCAATTGGCAGAGTTATTTCGCCAAGTGTCCTCGTCATTTTTTCGTGGACTGATGCCGTCTCAGCACTCACATACGACTTGCGAATGGCGATCGCCAGCGGAATGCCGAGCGCCAAAAGCACAAACGAGGCGACCCCCATGATCGCCATCACAATGCGGCGCGTCACGGCGCCATGAGCCGATAGCCCACTCCCCTGACGCTGGCGATGTCGATATCGTCGCCGAGTTTTTTTCGCAAAGCGAGCACGTGCATTTCGACTGTTTTCGTCGAACTCTCCCAATGCAGATTCCACACTTCAGCCAGAATTCGTTCGCGCGTCACTACCTTGCCGACCGACCTGGCGAGACAGAGCAAAAGCTCAAATTCTCGACGTCGCAAATCCACGATGCCACCGCGCACCCGCACGACGTATCCCGCTACGTCGATGTCAACATCCCCGACACGCACCGGTCCATTTACTATGTCAACGTGCCGCGCGTGGGCACGGATTCGAGCCATCAGCACGGCGATCGAAAATGGTTTTGTGACGTAGTCGTTGGCCCCAGAATCAAGGCCAACGACTACGTCAATATCCTGATCTCGCGCCGTCACCAAAATAATCGGCAGATCACGGAACCGCTCACGAATGCTTCGGCACAGGAGGAACCCATCGATGTCTGGCAGACCGGCGTCAAGCAGAACGACGTCGGGAATTGAGGCAGTCAGGGCGTCAATGGCTTCGGCTCCGGTCGTGCACCAGCGGATCTGGTACCCAAATCCCGTGACAGCCTCGGCGATGCTTGTGCCGATCGAAGGGTCGTCTTCGACAAGAAGGACTGACGTCGACACGGTTTCAGGTTACGTGGATCTCGTGCTGATTATTCGGCAGGCGTCAGCGGTGCTCGTCGGCTACCACCGTGGCATCCTGCTTATTTACTGTCATGTAGACCACGACCGCCAAGATGAGCGACAAGAAGATCGCTGAGGTCACCGTGGTGCCAAGATTCAGACCACCCACGTCTTTGGGTTGCGATAGGTAATCACCAGTGGAGGCGCCGAGAGGGCGGGTCAATACGTAGGCGATCCAAAAGCCCAGGATCATGTTGAGCTTCATGAACCGGCACGCCAACCCAACGGCCAAAATGATGCCCAAGAACAGCAAGGCCGATTTCCAATATCCAAGCTTGAGCTTCTCGGCAAAGAGGTCGCCAGCGGCAGTCCCGAGCGCAAATGTAAACAGGATGGCAAGCCAGTACAGCAACTCCCGTTTCGTCGTGTAAATACTGTGAATTGACAGTGTTCCTTCGCTCGCATACCAGGCCCCAAAAGTGGCGAACATTGCCGCGGCAAACACGATCGTGCACACGGTCAGACTGGCACCGAAGTGGTCCACAAGGTTGTCAGTGACAAGCGTACCCACCACGCTCAGCAGTACGACACAGACCCAATATCGGCTGGGTACATACCGCCGCGACTTCAATTGAAAGACCAAAGCGAGGGCCAATATGGCACTCATGATTATCGTGGTCGTCGTCAAGTTCGGCACCTTGACGCACCCGTCGGCGCCTGAGCAATCAGTGGTGTAGTTGAAGTGCTTGCCCAGGTAGTCGGCTGCAGTTTCGCCAACGGTCGTGGCGAGAACTTTGATAATCCAGAAGTACAGCGTCACCTCTGGCACTTTGCTAAATATTCTCTTCATATCAGGACGGCTGTCCAAGGTTGATTCCGTAAGCATGTTGACCTCGTAGGTAGTTGGTGGCCGCAAGGTAAACGGCAACTGACAAGATCTGGTCGGGTTCTGGTCAACACAAAGTAAATTGACAAATAATCGCCTCTCGATGGACCGCTCACGATCGGAGCGCTCGAAATCGCTGGCCAGACTTACCGAATTCCTACCGGCGCTTTACCGACTCCCCAGGAAACTCCAAGGTTTGTCGTGCATACTTTCCGAGCTGGATCGACATCGTGTCGTTTCACAACACGAAAGGACACGTATGACGACCTCCACTACGAAGAAAAGTTGGCTCATCGCCTCTGCTGCTGGAGCCATTGGATTGGTCATTGGCTTTGCTGGCATTTCCGCCGCTACGCCATCGGCTGACCCAGTTCCCCCGGTTGCCACGACCGCCGCCGCTCCAGTCGCTGGAGCGACAACCACGGAAGCTCCTGAGACGAAAACCGACAGCGCTGCTCACCAAGGTCAAGAGGCAACCGATCAGGCAGCCGCCAAAGCAGCAGCCAAGGTTTCTGAGGCCGACGCTCGCACCGCAGCGTTAGCCGCCAAGCCCGGCACCGTGACCACCGCCACTCTCGACGACCACAACGGTACCCCGGTATGGCACATCGAAATCACCACCGCCACCGGTTTCGCCGATGTCAACGTTGACGCCGTCACCGGCAAGGTGTTGGACTCCCGTGACGAGGCCACCGAGCATCAAGGCGGCGGTATGGGCGGCGGGGATCATCATGGCAAGGGCGACCACGGTGGCAATGAAGCCAACGATGTCAATGGCAAGGAAGCCAACGGTCAACCCGAGCAACCTGAAACTGGCCAAACCGCCACAACCACGGCTGTCGCCAACGCATAAATCCTTTCGCATAGGTTGATTGTGGGAGCGCCGATCGGCGCTCCCACAATTATTTTTGGGATGCCATGTTTTTACGATGCCGTGAGAGGCAACGTAAGCTCGAATCTCGACTGCTCGTGGGCCTGCACGAACGTGAGACGACCACCCTCGGCCTCAATGAGTGTGCGGGCCAATGACAATCCGATTGGTTGACGACCGGAACTAACGCCGGCTCGTTCAATGACCGTCGAGATGTCATCCGGCGCAATTCCTTGGCCGTGATCAGCGATCGAAATGACCACCGCGCCGGCAATCAAACGACTATCAAGCTCAACACTTCCAGCGCCATGTTGCAATCCGTTGTCAACCAACACGTCGAGCACCTGAGCTAAGGCCGGCTCCGAAACTGCGACAACACCGGCAGCGCTGCGCAAACACAGAATTTGGCGACCAGCCCGAGTAAACGCGGGTTTCCACCTCGTCAGGCAAGCGCCCAAAATCTCTGACATATCCACCGGCGAACGAGGCCCAGCCGTGCCGCGGGCGAGCGACAGAAGATCATCAACGGTTTGTTCTAGTCGTTCAATTTGTATGAGCGACTCGGTCAAAATTTCCGCGCGATCAGCCCGAGGAGCGAGCTGTTCGGTTTCAATGGCCAACCGGATTGCAGTGAGCGGCGTACGCATTTGATGCGAGGCATGGGAGCTAAACGCTCGTTCCCGTTCAAGAAGTTCGCCAAGCCGACGGGCTGTCTCGTTGAGCGCCTGGCCGGCGTTGTTGAGCTCGGTGATCGAAGACAACGGAACTCGCGCCGTGAAATCGCCGTCGCCAATGCGAACAACTGTCGACGTGATCGCGTCGACAGGCTTGGAAAGGCGCCGCGCCAATCCGCGAGCCGCGATTGCCGCTCCAGCGATGATGATTCCGGCCAACGCCGCCATCATTCCCCACGCTCGCCAGACCAGGCGATCAACCTTGGTGCGGCTTGCCTCCACGCGCACCGCAGCACCAACTTGCTCGTTGACTGCCACCGGGACGGCAACCACAATCCGGCTATTGTCCACCGACTGTGCCAGGACGTTTCCTAACGCTGCCTTGACTGACTCGTCAGCCACGCGTGGACCATCGCCAGCAATCCGACGACCATCAGGGGCATATACGCCGATGGAGACTCCAACAACGGCCACCACGTCGGGAGAGTCCGCGACAACGGAAATCGGTACCGCCACGTCGCGCGATGCCTGCGTGCCAATGCGTTGCAGCCTGAGAACTTCTTCGGTTTCGTATCCGCTTTGGACCACGATGCCTAACGGCATTGCAAAGGCAACGATGACGATCACGGCGAGCGTCGTGAGAGCTCTCATGAGACGACGGCTCATAGGTACGTACCCTTCTTGCTTGCCTCAGTCACGGTTTTTCGAATCGATAACCGACAGCTCGCAGCGCCGTAATGCGAGTAGCTTCGCCTGGTAGTTCTCCAAGTTTTCTTCGCAATGATGCAATGTGAACATCGAGCGTTTTGGTCGAACCAAACCAATGTTCATCCCAAACACTGGCCATAATGTCTTCTCGCGAAACAACGGTGCCCACGCCGCGCACCAACATCACCAGTAGGTCAAACTCTTTCACCCGCAACTCAATCTCGAAACCGTTCTGCCACACGCGACGAGCCGGCTCGTCGATGACCAGTTCGCCGACAGTTGTCAGGCCACGCACGCCGTTGGCCGAGTTGCTCCGCAATTGCACTCGTATCCGGGCAAGCAGCTCGGCGAGCCGAAACGGTTTCGCAATGTAGTCGACGGCGCCCGCTTCCAACCCGACGACGACATCTATCTCGTCGCTACGTGCCGTCAGCATCAGAATTGGCAACGTCGAATCTGCTTCACGGATCTGTCGGCAGATTTCAAGTCCGTCAATATCTGGCAAGCCGA
>JAYWAI010000131.1:0-2276 GCA_043782545.1 Acidimicrobiia bacterium | reverse complement strand
TCGGGGGCCAGGGATGTGGTCGTGGCAGATGGAGTCGGGCTGGCAGAGCCACCCCCGGTGCACGCCGTTACGAGCGACAGAGCCCCAAGGCCAGTGGCGGCTACGAACCATTTAACACCGCGCGTACGACGCTCAATCACTAACGGCTGTTGCACCCATATAGCTGGCTTCCAGCAAGCCTCGGTTGGCCGCCAAATATTTCGCATCGCCCTCCAACACCAAGTCACCATGACTCAAAACATAGGCGCGATCAGCAACCTCAAGTGCCAGTTGTACGTGTTGCTCAACGAGCAACACGCCGGCACCAGTTTGGTCGGCGATGTCGCGAAGCACCGGCAACAAACGTTCCACGATGACAGGGGCGAGACCCAAACTCATTTCATCGACCATGAGCATTTTGGGGTTTGTCGTGAGCGCTCGACCCATTGCCAACATTTGTTGTTCGCCTCCGGACAACAACCCCGCTTTGCGGTCAAGTAACTTAGTCAACGCGGGAAAATAGTTGAGTGCCTTGGCCATGTCGCTGGAACCGCGTGCCGCACCAAGTTTCAGATTCTCCTCTACCGTGAGTTGGAAGAAGAGAGAACGGTCCTCTGGCACGTGGGCAAGGCCACGACGAGCGACCATGTGCGGTCGCGTACCTCTCACCGATTTGCCGAGCACCGCGATGTCGCCGCGGAGTATGGGCAGCAAACCAGAAGCGGTCAGCAATGTCGTGGTTTTTCCTGCCCCATTCGGCCCAAGCAGCGCCACAACTTCTCCGGGATTCACCGTCAAATTGAGACCGCGAACGACCGCCACGCCGTTGTAGCCGGTCGAAAGGTCCGTAATTTCCAACAACGCGCTCACTGGTCACCCTCAATCCGTGGTTCGAATTCGCCGATGGGCGACGAGTCGAGTTGATAGTCGTGAACTTCCTCGGGATGCTCAATCGGTACCGATTGAATGTCTTTGTCCTGTCGACCTTGGTTTCCCAAATATGCCTCGATCACGCGATCGTTGTTGCGAATCTCATTCGGTGTACCTCGAGCAATCATTTGGCCGAACTCGATCACATAGATGTAGTCGCACACTGACAAGATGAGACCCATGTCGTGGTCGACGAGAAAAATTGCCGTGCCGTCATCCACAATGTCCCGAAGCCGATCACCAAGGGCCAACGACTCCGTGGAGTCCAGCCCGGCTGCTGGTTCGTCCATCGCTACAAGTTTTGGACGCCCGGCCAGCGCTCGGGCGACACTCACGAGTTTGCGTTGCCCTTGACTGATTTCGTTGGGCATTCGATCACGAAGATCGTCAATCCCCAACAAACCCAAAGCACTGTCGACAGCGGTCATATCGCGCGACCGAGTCGGGTGGATCAGGTCCATAAGAAACGACTTGGCCGTCTGGCGTTCGGCGGCGACCATGAGGTTCTCTTTGACGGTCAGATCATCGAATAGTTCGAGGGACTGCCAACTGCGGCCCAGGCCAGCCAACGCTCGCTCGTGAGCGGGCAGGCCAGAAATGTCACGGCCGTCGAACACCACGCGACCAGTGGTCGGAACAAACCCGGTGATGCCGTCAATGAATGTTGTTTTGCCAGCACCGTTTGGCCCGATGAGACCCACAAGGGTGCCTGGCTCGACATCGATTGATACTTGGTTGACGGCCTTTAAACCGCCGAACGTGACGGCCATGTCGATTGTTTGCAAAAGTGACATCAGCGCAATCCTCCCGAGATAGCTGGCGTCGGCGTGGAGGCCGGCTGCTTTATTAGCTTCGAACTGATGAGGTGACCAGCTTGCCGGAATGCTCCCGCAATACCTTCGGGGTTTCTGATGGCAGTGAACACGACGCCAATTCCACCGATCATGACCGAGTATTTATCGGGTATGTGAAACCAGCGGTTGAGAGCCGTGAACACCAATCCTTGGGTACCGATAAAGCCTGCGGCTATGGCCCCACCAACGCTCGAAATTCCACCGAGGTACGCGAACGTCAGATACGTGAGTGATGCCAGTGCGCCAAAGAATCCAGCGTTCACTGATCCGAATCGATATGCCGACAGGGATCCTCCGAGACCGGCAATAAAAGCCGACAACCCGAAAGCAAGCAATTTTGTCGACGACACGCTGATGCCCGCGGCCGCAGCAGCACGTTCGTTACTACGTACGGCAAGAAAACGTCGACCCGTGTTTGACCGCCGGGTATTCATCACCAACAGCGCCAATAGCACGACGACGATGAGGCAGAACATGCCAAACCAAAGACTTGGAATTTTTCCATCGCTGTTA
>JAYWAI010000130.1:0-2279 GCA_043782545.1 Acidimicrobiia bacterium | reverse complement strand
TCGCCGGGGGGGAACTCCCGGCGTTGCACGGCGTGCCGATCACCGTCAAAGAAAATCTGGACGTGGCCGGCACCCCAACTACGTCCGGGCTCGTGGCCCTCAAAGACGCCGTTGCCGCTGTCGATTGCCCGATCGTGGAACGCATGCGGGCAGCTGGTGCGATCCCCATCGGGCGAACCAATCTGCCCGATTTGGGGCTTCGGATCCATACCCACTCGTCACTGCATGGCCTGACACGCAACCCGTGGCACGCCGGACGCACGGCTGGTGGTTCGTCGGGCGGCGAAGGGTCGGCGATCTCATCGGGCATGAGCCCGCTGGGTCTCGGCAACGACATCGGCGGCTCGCTGCGCAACCCCGCTCATTGCTGTGGCATCGCGTCTTTGAAACCAACGACCAATTTGTTGCCCATGGCTACCGTCATCCCGCCGGAAAGTCCCGGATTGTCATCGCAACTCATGCTCGTGGATGGGCCGATGGCGCGCCGCGTCGCCGACCTCCGACTGGCCTTGTCGATCATGGCTGGTCCGCACCCGCGTGACCCTTTTGTGGTACCCGCACCGTTGGACTACCCCGACACATTTGCCAAAGTCAGGGTGGCCGTAATTGCCGAGCCCGCTGGTGGGGCCACCGACGCTGGCATCGCTGGGGTGATCCGCAACGCGGCAACGATATTGACGAACGCCGGGTTTGACGTCACCGAGATCGCGCCGCCCATGTATCTGGAAAGCCTGCTGGCATGGAACGAATTGCTCACCGGCGACTTGACGCCTATGCGGCCACTGCTGGAGATGGTCATGGGCGACGACGCCAAAACGTTTATCGCCAACACAGATTCCCTCACACCGGTTGCTACTCCGGAAACGTTGGCCGCGCTCCACAGCAGCCGCCACGCCATTGCCCAAGCGTGGAGCATGTTTATGGCCGACTACCCGATCATCATTTCGCCCGTGTGGAGTCAACCGGCATTTGCCCACGGGTGGGATATCGAGACACCCGCTAACACGCTGGCCACCATCGAACTTCTGCGCCCGGTGATGCCGGCAAACCTTATTGGTTTGCCGGCCGCGGTCGTGCCCGGTGGCCTGGCCGACAACATGCCAGTGGGTGTGCAAGTCATGGCCAGACGCTTCCGTGACGACCAAGCCCTCGCCGTGGCCGAAGTACTTGAAACCGCGCTCGGCACTATCACGCCCATCGACCCACGCCTCTAGGCCTTCGCGATACAACTAAGGATTATTCATGACATTGGATCAACGACTGGTCGGCAAAGTGGCCGTCATTACCGGCGGTGCCAGTGGCATTGGCTGGGCCGTGGCACAGCGCTACATCGAACACGGCGCTCGTGTCGTGATTGGTGACCGCAACGAAGACCTCCTGGCGCAACGAGCCGATGCGCTCGGCGATAGCGGCACCACCTGCTCAGGCGACGTCACCACGGAAGCCGACGTGGCCCGCCTCATCGACACCGCGGTGAGCACCTACGGCAGGCTCGACGTCGGCGTCAACTGCGCGGGTCTCGGCACATTTTCGCCAATCCATTTGCAAACCGAAGAGCAGTGGGACCAAGTGATGGACATCAATCTCAAAGGCGTGTTCTTCGCCGTCAAACACGAGAGCCGTGCCATGCTGGCCGCTGGCAACGGTGGATCGATCATTAATATTGCCTCGATCAACGCTCGCCAACCCGCCCAAGGTATGAGCGCCTATTGCGCGTCCAAAGCTGGCGTCGAGATGATCACCAAATGCGCGGCTATGGAGCTCGGTGCGCACGGGATACGAGTCAACGCCATTGCGCCTGGCCTTATTGATACTCCGCTGACGGCAAGTTTTTTCGCCACGACGCTGCACGACGAGTTCGTCGAAAATGCGCCAATGGGTCGAGCTGGCAAGCCGTCAGATATTGCCAGCGCCGCACTCTTCTTGGCCAGCGACGATGCAGAATGGGTCACCGCCGACACGATGATCGTGGACGGCGGGGCGCTGACCATGCGCTACCCACGCATGTTCGCACTCGGCGCCGGCACAGAAGGCCAATAGGCCTTGGGTGATCGCTCGCCGTTAGGCAAGCCGTATTGGCGGCTCTGGACTGCCTCGACGATCTCATCGCTGGGTGACGGCGCGTCACAAACAGCCCTCCCGTTGCTCGCCGCATCGTTGTCGCGCGACCCGCGTTTGGTGGCCGGCGTCGCCACTGCTGGCACAATCCCGTGGCTGGTTTTTTCGCTCCACGCGGGCGCCATCGTGGATCGTTACGACAAACGCCTCATCAGCGTCGC
>JAYWAI010000129.1:0-2281 GCA_043782545.1 Acidimicrobiia bacterium | reverse complement strand
GGCTCGGCACTGTTGCCCCGTGCGGTGGCCCGATAGACGTCCAACCAACGATCGAGTACGGGATCCATGGGTGCCCACGTGAAGGCGTCGTAGTCGCTGTCGCGAGCGGCCAAAATGCCCCCAGGCGCTAGCACTCTGCGCATCTCGCGCAGCGCGACGACGGGGTCGCTCACGTGTTGCAACACCTGATGGGCATGCACCACGTCAAAGGACGCATCAGCGAAGGGGAGCGCGTACAGATCGGCCACCTCGAATCGCACGTTGATGACGTTTGATGGAATCGCACTTGTCGCCTGGTCGATCACGTCATGCGAGACATCGATGCCGATCACCTCGCCGGGGGCCACTCGTTGCGCCAGATCGCAAGTGATGTTGCCTGGTCCGCAGCCAACGTCTAAAAGGCGGTGCCCCGTTTGCAATGACGGCAAAAGGTAGGCGGCAGAATTTTCCGCCGTGCGCCACCGATGCGATCGCAACACGCTTTCGTGGTGGCCATGGGTGTACGTGTCAACTGGGGTCGCGCCCGAAAGGGTCATAGTGAGCCACGCTAACGTGCCCGTATGGTCCTTCGTATGGGTTTTCGACATGTCGCGGCGTTGGTGAGCGCGGCGTCGCTCGCCACAGGAGCGTTCGGGGTTGCTCTCGACATCCTGCCCGCTCACGCCGCCCCGGCCGGATTCGGCGTCTACGTACCAATGAGCCCGGTTCGGATTCTGGATACTCGATTGAAGCTGGGTCTCGATCACAAGCCTGGCGTGAGCGAGGTTTTTCAACTCAATCTGTCGTCGTCGGCCGCGGCTGTGCCGGGGAACGCAGTTGCCGTCGTGCTCAATGTGACCGCCACGCAAGCCGATGCGGGAGGGTTCGTATCGGCCTGGCCGAGCGGGCTCGCGCAGCCCAACACGTCGATCATCAACATCGAGCGGGCAGGCCAAACACTGGCCAATCTGGTCACACTTCCGCTGGGCGCCGGTGGCAGCATTTCATTGTTCACCGAGCAGTCAATGCACATGATCGCCGACGTGCAGGGCTACTACTCGGCATCCGCTTTTGACGGCGTCACGGCCGTCGATCGGGCCGGGCGATTTGTGCCCGCGGCGATGCGCATGTACGACACCCGTTTGGCCCAATTCGGCAACGTACCCCTCGGCGCAGGGTCCTCCGTGTCGCTTGACATTCGACCGTTCAACGGGGGCAGCGAAGCAGTCGCCGCGGTGCTCAAAGTCACGGTCGCTCAGGCCACTGCTGGAGGCTATTGGACGGTGTACCCGGCTGGGGGTGCATTGCCAAACGCCAGCAATATCAACGCCAACGACCCCGGCGACACCGTTCCGAATCAAGTCATCACACAAGTAACTGATGGCCAATTTACGATCTACTCAGAGGCTGGTGGCCATGTCATCGTGGACCTGCTGGGGTACTTCACGTCACCTACCGCGGCGCTGGGCACTACAGGGGAATTTCATCCAATTTCACCTGATCGGTGGCTCGACATGCGCACCGGTACGGCCCTGGCACCTCGCCTGGTGCACGCCAATCGCACCGTGGAAGTGGGCCTGCGATCCAGCGCTGATTTACCGGCCGACAAGCTCGGTACTGTGGGCTCGGTGGTCATGAATCTGACCGTGACGCAAAGCACCACTGGCGGATATTTCACGGCGATTCCCGGTGGCACGAACTTGCCAGATCAGTCCAGTTCCAACGTCAACCGGCGAGGTCAGACTTTTGCGAATCACACCATCACGCAGGTGTCGGCGCGAGGGTTTGATATCTACACCGAACACGGCGGTTACATGATTGCCGACATCACGGGCTACTTCACGGGCACACCGACCACGGCAGTGTTGCCTCCGCCAGTACCTGTTGACAGCTGGCTCGCTGCCCTCGTTAACCCCGTCTACAGCCTCACTCCCGGTACGCAGACCATACGGTGGGACCCGTGCCGCGCCATCAGGTACCGGGTCAACCTCACCGACTATTCCTACGATGGTGGAGTCGTCGACGAAGCCATGAAACGACTTTCGACCGCAACCGGGCTCGAGTTCGTCAACGTCGGCAACACCACCTATATGCCAGCTATTGACATCAACAATCCCAACCAGGTGTGGTCGCAATCCACGCCGTTTCAGGGCTACACGCGCACCGGCGACTACGAGATTGTCATTGTGCTGGACCCATCGAACAAGTCCGGCGTTTTCACCGGTCCCGGTGAGTTGGGTGTTACGCAAACCATGTATACCCGGGCTGGTACGGGAGAGATCACGTTGGCCACCGTCATGAT
>JAYWAI010000128.1:0-2294 GCA_043782545.1 Acidimicrobiia bacterium | reverse complement strand
TGGCCAACTTGAAGCCGGCGGCTCGTAGGTCGCCAATCAGGTCAAGCATTTCTTGGCGCAACGCGCTGAGGGGATTGGACGTACCTGAAGGCGCGAATGTGGGCCGAGTCGGATCAATCGTGATTCCCATCTCGGCGGCCAATTCTGCGATGCGGGGCCGCACGGTATCCATCGTGATTTCGCCCCGTTCTACTTGGTGCCACGGGTGATCGGTGTCGTGACCGTCTTGACCGAAAAACAGAGCGAAGTAGGCATCGGGGTCATGGCCCAACTCGACGGCTTTCTCGCGCAATCTGGCGAACGGTGAGGCGGTTATGACACCTCCGAGATCAAAAAGTACGGCGTCAAAGAGGGGGCTGGGGGGCATGGCGGCAGGTTAGGTGAGGCTAAGGTCGACAGTCGTGTCGAGCAGCCCGTTACCGCTAGCGGCTCGTCTGACTCCCGATGGGAAATTTTACGGATGGACGGTGGCGTGGGGCGCCTGTGCCATCACATTCGTGACGAGCGGCATCGGTTTTTATGGCCAGGCTGTGCTGCTCAAACCATTGCGCAAAGCGCATCACTGGTCCAACGGTAGCGTGTCGGGTGCGATTGGTTTGTACTACTTGATTGCAGGAATTGTCGGCATTCTGATTGGACGCCGAATCGACCGCCTTGGCATAAAACGCTTGATCTATATGGGTACGGCGATCATGACCGTGGCGATCATCGCAGTTGGCTACGCACATACGCTCCCGATTTTGTATCTCGATTTCGCGGTGTGGGCAGTTGGGTTTGGTCTCGGGGGCGGGCTCGTTGTGAGCGCCATGATCACTCGCTGGTTTGTGCTGCAACGCGGTCAAGCTCTCTCTATCGCGTTGACAGGCGTGAGTGTTGGTGGTCTGATTTTCAGTCCGTTGACGACGAAAATTATTGCCACGTCTGGTCTACGCACTGCAACGCTCGTGCTGGCGATCGTCGTGATTGCCGTGGCATGGCCGGTCGCCACTTTTGTACTCGCCGATTGGCCAGCTGACTACGGGCTGTTGCCCGACGGCGCGGTGGCTCTCGACGATCACACCGACCGATTGCCGTCTGATCGGGCCGTCGAAAATGTGTTGTTGTCGGCGACCGCCCAACAACGGATTTGGACTCGGCGCGAAGCTTCGGGCACCCGGGCATTCTGGTTGGTGATGGTGACCGCGACCGTTCTACTCACATCGCAGACGGGGTTCCTGCTTCATCAGGTGTCGTTTCTGACCGACCGTTTTTCGAGTGCCCAGACGGCTAGCCTCACGCTGTCGGCCGTAGCCGTGGCGTCGATCATCTCGCGGGCCATCATCGGCCAATTCGTGGACGCGATGTCCAAGCGCTATCTGATGGCCGCGTTGATGATGATGCAGGCAATCGCCATCTTCACGGTGATCCACGTTGAGAATCGGATCGTGACGTTTGTGTGCGTCGGCGTCGTGGGCCTGACGATTGGCACGATCTTTATGTCCCAACAATTGATCATCGGCGAGATATTTGGCATGGTCAGTTTTCCGGTGATTTTTGGCATGGTGGGTATGGCCAACAACTTGGGCTCGGCCATTGGCCCGACACTGGTTGGCTGGGCCGATGACCACACCGGCAGCTACGTGCTGCCGTTCACGATCGGCGCGATTGTGACCGTCGGGTGTGCCATTGCCATTGCGTTCGCCCGTCCGCCCCGCGGCGCTCGCGCCGAGCTGGCCGATGTGGCGCGAAGCAGATGACGGAGCTTGCTAGCTCAGCGGGTTCTTGATGACGAGCTGACGTTACCGCAGGGTGACGGGGAGGTGGGAGCGGCCGCGGAGTACAAAGCTGCGACGCAGTTCAGGCTCGCCGGACAGCGCAATTTTGGGGAATCGCGCCACGAGTTTGTGAGCACGATTTCTCGTTCTGCTCTGGCCAAACTGGCACCCAAACAGTGGTGAATGCCGCCGCCGAAACTGAGGTGACGATTGGCGTTGGCCCGCGTGATGTCGAGGCGGTCGGGGTCGGTGAACACGAGGGGATCGCGATTGCATGCGGCCAGCGACACGATAATTTGATCTCCCGGCGAAATGACTCGGCCCCCGAGTTCGAACGGTGCAGTGATGGTGCGTTGCAACATTTGGACCGGGCTGTCGTAACGAAGAATTTCTTCGATGGCGTTGCCCGACAGCTCAGGGTTGTGGTGCCACAACTCGAGTTGGTCGCGATGCTCCATCAGCGCCACGACACCGTTGCCAATCAGGCCCATGGTTGTTTCGTGACCGGCGATCAAGAGCAACATGACGAGTTCAATGAGC
>JAYWAI010000127.1:0-2309 GCA_043782545.1 Acidimicrobiia bacterium | reverse complement strand
TGCGCTTATTGGTTCGCTTCGACATGGGCGTAGATGCTACAGAATTGGCTCAACTTCGACAGAATCGCCGGGCCGGATTGTGCCGTCGACCAGCACTGATGCGTAAAGCCGACTCCAACCGGGGTGCACATCATGATCCATGCGTTTGTAGTTGCCGTCGAGGAAATAGGGCGTGTTGTGAGCACACGGTGTGGCGGCAGCGCTTAATTCGATGACGACGTCGCGGCCCAATTTCAATAGTGTGCCCGGCCTCAGGTGAGCCCAATCAAGGCCAGAGATGGTGATGTTTTCGCCGACGTTGCCGGGCTGAATCGGGTGGCCTTCGACTTGGAGGGCCTCGATGACTTCTTTGCTGTACAGGCACAGTGCTTGCCACACGCGGCCATGGTGTTTACGGTTGCTTTGACGGTCGGTGGCGAGGCCGCGATAACCGACGTCAGCTTGGGCGAGTGCTTGCTTGTTGACGCCACCACCGTTGGCGCTGACTTGCGTGATGACGCCGGTGTGGTTTTTTACAGCCGCGCCGGTGGCGGCCAGCACGCGCCCAAGGTCGTGCAGGTGGTGATTGCAATCATGCGCGGTGTATCGAAGCACGAGCGACACCGGCATTTCGACGCCTTTGAACATGATGGGAGCGTCCCAATTTTGGACGCCTTTGATCACTGCACAGAGCTTGTCGGCGTTGGTTTCCATGGCTTCGATGAGCTCGCCGGCCGACTTGGTGGTCACGGGATCACTGGGCTCGGCGTCGATGATGGGGCCGAGTTTGTTTGATTCGGTGAAGTCGCCGGTTTGGCTGTCGGCGATGCGCAGGCGCATGCGTTCGAACACGTACCCAGAATGGTCGAGGTACTCAAGTGCACTCCACGTGGTGGGAGTTGGACGTTCGCGCATTTTGTCGTCCGGGACGTCTTGTAGGGAGTGGACCCACCTTTCGGCGGCGTCGGAAATGCTGTAGTAGCAATCGTCGATCGTGTAGGCGTTTGAGTCGAAACGGCATTCATCACATTGCAAACCGGTCATAGCGGCCACGTTAGCGGCGGGTAGGGTTGGGCTAATGGAACGATTCGGGTTCGTCGGGCTCCCCAACGCCGGCAAGTCATCACTTTTCAACGCGTTGGCTGGCGGCGGTGCGCTCGCCGCGCCGTATGCCTTTGCCACCACCGACCCCAATGTGGGTGCGGCCAAGGTGCCCGATGAGCGTCTGGACCGCCTGGCCGTGATGTCCAAAGCCAAATCGGTGATCCCCGCCAGCGTGCAATTTGTGGACATCGGTGGCCTGGTTGAAGGCGCTCACAAAGGTGAGGGTTTGGGCAACAAATTCTTGGCCGGCATTCGTGAGTCAGATGCGATCGTGTTGGTGTTGCGAGCGTTCCGTGACGACGACGTGCCCGGCCCGCACGACCCGCTTGAGCATTTTGGTGTGCTCGAAATTGAGTTGGCGATGGCCGACCTCGACACGCTCGACAAGCAACTCGACCGGAAACGCCGCGCCTCCAAGCTCGACAAAACAGTGCTCGACGAAGTCGAATCGATGGAGCGCGCGCATGCCCTTTTGGCAGCCGGTACGCCGTTGTTCGCGGCCACGCCCAAGGAACTCTCCGCCGTCGATCGTGAGACGCTCAAGCCGTTGTTTTTGTTGACGAACAAGCCCGTGTTGGCCGTCGTGAATCTGGGCGACGATCAACTCGATGACCTCGATGCCATCGTGGCTCCGGTGCAAGCTCGTTTGGGTCAAGCCGAAGTTTTGGGTATGTGCGTGCAACTTGAGGCTGAGGCCGCGCAACTGATTGGCGATGAGCGCACGGAAATGCTCGAAGGCCTAGGCCTCGGGGAGGGAGCGTTGCCCCGTTTTTTGAACACTGCGTATCGTATGTTGGGATTGCGAACATATTTCACGACTGGTGAGAAAGAGACGAGGGCATGGACGTTTCGGGCGGGGTACAAAGCGCCCCAATGTGCGGGAGTGATCCACGGCGATTTTGAGCGCGGCTTCATTAAGGCCGAAGTGATCCACTGGGACGAACTGCTCGACATCGGCTCGTGGGTCAAGGCCAAAGACGTCGGCAAAATCCGCATCGAAGGCAAAGAATATTCCCCCGTCGACGGCGACGTCATGGAGTTCCGCTTCAACGTGTAGCAGGGCTTTCGCGATCTGCGATGTTTCGGCCGCAGTGCCTCTGAGCTGGCCTTTTATGTCCTACTAGGTGCGTTCAGTTTCGCCCTGTTCGTTTGGAGGAAGGACCTGAGAAGGACCAATCCGGGACCAAGCCGGTCACGAGGGGTCGTCGCGAGGGTTAGTAGCCGAA
>JAYWAI010000126.1:0-2311 GCA_043782545.1 Acidimicrobiia bacterium | reverse complement strand
GTTCGCTCGTGGAGCCCGTCATGAGTTGGATGGACGATCGCGCCTATCAGCCCTACCTACCTGAGAGCCCAGACCTTGCGTATGCCACCACAGCATCGGGATATTTGACGCACAAACTCACCGGCAGCTTTACCGATACCGCTGCCAACAATATTTCGATGCAATGGCCGCTGGATGCCAGCACATGGAAGTGGTCAACCGACCCGGTCGTGCAATCCAATTTTTGTGTGCCCAGCGCGATGCTCTTTGACCTATGTATGCCCGGTGATATCGCGGGCTACCTGACCCACGAAGCCGCCGCTGCCACCGGCTTGCCCGCTGGGACGCCTGTGGTGGCCACCGCCAACGACAAAGCCGTTGAACTGCTGGGCGCTGGCCCGCTCGACTCGTCGACGGTCTTGGTGTCGCTCGGCACCTATATCGCGGCGATGATGCCCGGCCGCAAATTCATTGCCGCCCCAACGAGCTTTTGGACCAACCTGGCGGCTATGCCCGGCCAGTATCTCTACGAGAGCAACGGCGTGCGGCGTGGCATGTGGACCCTCACGTGGATGCTCGATCTGCTCGGCCCCGAATTTGCCTCAGCCGCCCACGCCGAGGGCATAAGTCGCGAGAGCTACATCGAACGCGAAGCAACACGGGTACCTGCCGGTAGCGACGGACTTCTAACGGTATTGGATTGGCTAGCCACCCCCGACGCACCATTTCGCAAGGGCTCGTTTTTGGGCTTCGACGCGCGCCACACCCGAGCACACATGTATCGGTCAATTCTCGAAGCAATCGCGATCACCATGAAGCATCACGTCGACGCGATGACCTACGAATTGGGCGGCGCTCTCAACGGTTTGGTGCTGTCGGGTGGCGGGGCAAATAGCACACTGTTTTCGCAGATTTTTGCCGACGTCTTTGGCATCACAGTGTGGCGATCTACCGGGCCGAGTGGTGCCGCACTCGGCGCGGCGATGTGCGCGGCAGCCGCTACGGGCACCTACCCCGATATTCCCGCCGCATGCACCGCCATGGGCTCTCCCCGAGAATCGTTTGTGGCCAACACTTCCCGCCACGCTACGTACGCCGACGTTTCCGCCGTGTACGCCGACGTGCGGCTCGCCACTGACGCTGTGTACCAACGCACCTTTCCTCTGTTTCACTAACTCACACGCTTACCCAAGGAGCGCCAGCATGTCGCTGACCCGAGAATCCATCATTCAACACTTGCAAGCAATCGTGGCCCCCGAACGCGTGGTTACCGACGACGCCACGATGCGTCGCAGCAGCATCGACAACTTCCGCAAACTGCAAAGCATTTTTGAGGTGTATACCATGACGACACCCGCCGCCGTGGTGATGGTGACGAACACCGACGAGGCGTCGCGTGTACTTGCCTTTGCGGACGAGCATGGCGTCAACGTCGTGGCTCGCACCGGCGGCACCGCCACAGAAGGCGGCCTCGAAACACCGGTTGAAAATTCGATCGTGCTCGACGGCTCGCGGATGAACGAAATCGTCAAGATCGACGCATACAACATGCAGGCCACTGCACAATGCGGCGTGCCTTTGCAGCGGCTCGAAGACGAAGTGCGCAAGCACGGGCTGACTACCGGCCATTCACCGCAATCGAAGCCGATTGCCAGCATGGGCGGGCTCGTAGCTACCCGCAGCATCGGCCAATTTTCGACCCTCTACGGCGGCATAGAAGACATGGTGGTCGGCACAGAAGTGGTCTTTCCTGGCGGTCATGTGAGTCGCATCAAGAATGTGCCGCGTCGTGCGGCCGGGCCTGATATTCGCCACATCGTGATTGGCAACGAAGGCGCTCTGTGTTTCATCTCAGAAGTCACCGTGAAACTGTTTCCATACATGCCCGAAAACAACACATTCTTGGGATGGACACTCAAAAATATGACCACCGGATTCGCGGCGCTGCGCGACGTCATGGCGGCGGGGTACAAGCCTTCCGTGGCTCGGTTGTACGACCCAGAAGATGGCCAGTTGCATTTCTCACACTTTGCGGCACCCGATGACTGCATCTTGCTCTTCATGGCTGAAGGCAATGCCGGTATCGCTCGTGCCACGGCGGAAGGCATCAGCGAACTCGTGGCCAAGTACCCAGAATGCCAACCGGTTGAGGCTTCACATATCCAGACCTGGTTCGACGATCTGGTGTGGGGGCCAGACAAAGTTGCTCGCGAAGACGAGCGCATCCGCACCACTCGCAACGTGAATCGCACCACAGAAATTTCCGCCGACTGGAGCTCAATCAACAACATATACGAGGCCGCGCTGGTTCGGATTCGGCAAGAAATTCGCG
>JAYWAI010000125.1:0-6121 GCA_043782545.1 Acidimicrobiia bacterium | reverse complement strand
GTTCGCCCGATGCTGGCGCTCTACGCCGGTGGCATGGGTGCGCGAGAAGCAAATTTCCATTTCGACGTGTTCGCCCGCATGGGTTACGAAGCCGAATGCGTGAAAATTCAAGAGCTCTATCTGGCCGGAAAAAAGGCCGAAGCCATTGCATCGGTGCCACTTGCCATGGTTGAAGATGTCGCCCTCGTTGGGCCGCTCGACAAGATCAAAGGCGAGCTCCCCCGCTGGCACGACACGTGCCTGACCACGATGCTGGTATCGGGCCCGGCGAAAATGTTGCCGTTCTTTGCGGACTTGATTTTGGGGAGCGAATGAGAGCTCGGCAAAGCCGGGGGGCTGGCGCGATCAGCCGGGCGTGGGCAGTACGAGATTTTCGCTTGCTCTGGTTGGGCAACAACTTTTCGATGATCGGCACATGGATGCAAAACGTGTTGCTCGGGGCCTACGCCCGCGAGCGATTCGGCAGCGCCAGCGCTGTGGGATTGATCATCTTCGCTCAGCTCGGCCCCGTGTTGGTGCTCTCGATTCCCAGTGGGCTCATTGCCGACCGTGTGCGGCGACGCCCGTTTATCGCAGCTATGCAGATCGAGCAAATGCTGCTGTCGTGTGTGCTGGCGGTGATCGTTCGCGGCCGCCCATCGATGACGGCAGTGTTCTTAGTTGTGCTCGGCATTGGTATTGGCGGGTCGCTAACCGGACCAAGTTTTCAAAGCGCCGTGCCATCAATGGTCGGACGCGAAAACCTGGCTGGGGCACTGAGTCTCAACTCAGTTGGGCTCAACGGTTCACGAGTCGTCGGGCCGATTCTTACCGCAATCCTTACGAGCTTTGGTGTGACCGTGAGCGGAATATTTTTCATTAATGCCGGCACGTATTTGGTTGTAATTGGCGCTCTGTGCGTGATCAAAATTCCGAGCAATACTGCCCGACGTTCCGATAATGGTTGGCGGGCACTCACCGGCGGCTTGCGATACGCCAAGAACAAAAAGGTGGTGGGAAGCATCCTGCTCGGGATGGCGTCATTCTCGATGTTTTCTTTGCCGTTCGTTGGCCAATTCGCATCGATTGCCAAATCAAAATTTCACATCGACACCCGGGGCTCAACCTACCAATGGCTCTACGCCACCTGGGGTCTGGGTGCGTGCCTCGGGGCTCTGTCGATTGGCACCATCTTCTCCCAAATCGGGAAACGCAAACTAATTTTCGGTGGTCTTTTCGGCTTCGCTGTCACGCTGGCCACCTACGCGTGGGTGACCAGTTTGACCGTGGGTTTCGTGGTGCTGTTCTTCCTCGGCTGGTCGTACTTCACCGTGGCAACATCGCTGTTGACGGTGCTGCAAACCAACACCGACGACGATGTACGCGGCCGCATTGGAGCCCTATGGCTATTGGTGTTTGGTGGCACAGTGCCGATCGGAAACCTCATCGCCGGACCCATTATCGACCGCACAGGAGCTCGCCCCGTGATGCTGTTTGGGGCTGCATGGGCATGCGTGTTGTTGTTGATTTGGCGAGCGCAACTTCGCCGCGCCGAAATGCTCCGCACGACCCAACCGGTGCCCGAAATGGTCGTCGGTGCGTGACCTAGCTGCAATCCGCCAACGCTCGCTCATGGCTCGCATGCTCAAAGCCAACGTGCCCGCGATTTTGACCGCCGATCCCATCAACATTCTGTACGGCTGCGGGGCTCGCAACATGACGGTGTTCGGCATGATGGGCCCATCGCGACTCATGCTGCTGTTTGCTGATGGACCGTGCGTGTTGTTCGAATTCGCCGGTTGCGAGCATCTCGCCGCAGGCCTGGAAACAGTGACACACATCGTGGAATCTCCGGGGTTCAGCTACACGTCAGGCCCCTCATACGTCGACAACATCGACGTGTTCGCCACCCAGATTGCCGAGTTGTTACACCGGTACGGCGGCGAAAAAATGTTGGCCGTTGAGCGCCTCGACTTTCTCGTCACCGACGCTTTTCGCGCTCGTGGAATTGCCTTGCGCGACGCCACACCAATTTTCCAACAGGCCCGGTCGATCAAAGCGTCAATCGAGATCGACGTGATGCGCGAAGCCATTCGACGCGTCGAATCGGCGTCTGTCGCTTTTCAGACCACCGTGGCCGAATGTCGCACCGAAAACGCCACTTGGGCAGAGCTACACCGTGGCTTGATTGCCTCTGACGGCGAGTACATCAGTACCCGGCTCGTGCAATCTGGCCCCCGCACGTTTCCCTATTTTCAAGAGTCGTCCGACCGCAAAATCCAGGCCGGAGAACTCGTGTGCCTGGATACCGATTGCTTGGGTTGGCTTGGCTATGGCGTTGATTATTCGCGTACGTACGTGGCTGGCGGCGTGCCCCCAACACCTCGTCAACGTGAGCTACACGCGGCGAGTCGAGACCAGCTCGACCACAATGCCTCGCTACTTGCTCCAGGAAAATCGTTCGAAGATTTTGCTCGAAACGCGTTCGACGTGCCGACACGATTCCGGCCATATGGCTACTACTGCTTGGGGCATGGTCTCGGGCTGAGCGGCGAATATCCCAACATCCCGTTGGCCGCCCCAGGCATCGCTTACTCGCTGCCTGGCGCATTCGAGCCAGGCATGGTGATCTGTATCGAGAGCTATATCGGCGACTCCGAAACGCACCAGGGCGTAAAACTCGAAGACCAGTTTTTGATCACCGAGACCGGAGCCGAACGACTATCAAACAGCCCGTTCGGGATCGAGTAACTGCGCGGCGATCTTCTCGAGCCCCACTGACCGACTGGCTTTCACGAGCACGGCAGCGTTGGCATCGAGCGTGCCCAGTGCCTCAAGAGGATTCGACTTCGGGGCCACGCCATACCAGTCGCACCCCACCACGATGAGCTCGATGTCAAGAGACGTGGCGAGCGCGGCGATTTCTAGGTGTGCTTGGGCGGGGTCGCCACCCAACTCGGCCATGAGCCCCACGATCGCTACTCGACGCGTCGCCGGCGCCGCGGCCAACGAATGCAATGCGGCGGCCATGCTCACCGGGTTGGCGTTGTAGGCATCGTTGATGATCAACGCGCCGTCGGGCGACCGGCGTACTTCCATCCGCCACGGCGACAGCGAGGCGGTCGAAACACCATGCACCGCGGCGTCAAACGGCACGCCCGCCACGCCCACCGTAGCAACGGCCGCCGCCGCGTTAATAGCCATATGCGCGCCGCTCATGGCCAACGTCACCTCAGCGCTTCCCCAAGGCGAATCAAGCAGAAACGTGGGCCGCAAATCTTCGTCGAGTCGTACATCGCTCACCCGCACATCGCCCTGCATAGCGCCGAACGTTACGACCGCGGCCTTCGTACGTTGCCGCAAGTAACCAATGTACGTATCGCCGGCCGGCACGATGGCGAAACCGTTATGCGGTAAGGCTTCAACAAGCTCACTCTTGGCCTTAGCAATGCCGTCGGGCCCGCCCACAAACTCGCCATGAGCCACGCCGATATTGGTGATCACGCCGATGTTCGGCCGGGCAATTTCGCACAATGCAGCGATTTGCCCAAAGCCACGCATGCCCATTTCGACGACCACAGCTTGAGCCCCGTCGGGCGCATTGGCGAGCGTCAACGGTAGGCCGATTTCGTTGTTGAAGCTGCGCTCACTCGCTGCCACCAAGGGGTAATGCGTACGCAACGCCGCGGCGGTGAGATCTTTCACGCTCGTCTTACCGACGCTACCCGTTATGCCGATCACACGATCGGCCGCCGATGCTTTCAAGCGCTCGCGCGCCATTCGACCAATCGTCACGAGGGCTGAATTGGCATCGGTGACCAACACGGCCGGACCATCATCGACGCGCCGCGTCCCTAAATATGCGCTGGCTCCATTGGAACGGGCCGCCCCAACAAAATCGTGGCCGTCCCGTTCGGCTTGCAATGCCACGAAGAGTCCGCCATCGCCGATCAGACGTGAATCGCTCGATAGCCCCACAACGACAACTGAAACTCCGACAAGTTCGCCGCCAACAACTTTGGCGAGATCGTCAAGCTGAAAACGCATCCGCCAACCTTAGGTCGGTGGCATCAACGGGCTGGTCGATGGGGCCCAAGAAATTCGGTTTGACCATGCGTATTGCCACCAAAGCTGCCGCCAGTGCAATGGCATAGCTGGCCGTGGCCCACCGCAAACCAATCACATCAGCCAAGGCACCTTGGATCAGAGATGACACCGGATAGAACACGCCCAGAATGAAAATGTTGATCGCCAAAACCCGACCCCGGAAGTGCGCTGGCGCACGGGTTTGCGCAATCGACGAGTAACAATTCAGGCTCGCCAAATACAACCCGCCTAACGGCACCAAAGCCAGGCACACCAAGGGCAAATTGGGCGCGACGGCGTACAACATCAAGGCCACGGGCAACAGCGCCAACGAGCGCTGCAACACGCGTCGCGAGCCATATCGAGCAGCCAGGCGGCCCATGTTGAGAGCGGCAATCACCGCGCCGACGCCTTGTGCGGTAACCAGCCAACTCACCGTGTGGGCGTTGCCGCGCAAGACTTTTTTGCCCATATCGGGCAGCAGCGCAATGAACGGTGCAGCAAAAAATGTTCCCAACGCCATGAGCCGGGTGACGGCGCGAAGCCCAGGTTCGGCTTGCGTGAATCGGAGACCTTGGCGCACTGCGGCCAACACCGGACCTGTCGAGGTTGTGACACGTGGAGGAACACGAATCATGGACAGCGCGATGAGCACGGCCCCGAAGCTGATGGCGTTAATCCAGAACGCCCAGGCGGATCCCCAGGCGCTGATCACGATGCCGGCCATTGTTGGACCGACAATGCGGCCAAGATTCCACTGGGCTGAGTTCAGCGAGATGGCACGCACGAGATCCTCGGGCGGTACGAGATCGGGCACCATCGACGAGAAAGCTGGAAAGGCCAATGCCGAAGCGCATCCGGCACCAAAAACAATGACTGCCGCCGCGGCCGGCACGAGGTGGTGCGAGGCCACCAGACTGGCCAACAAGGCGGCCAGGATTGCCTCCACCACATTGCCATATATAAGAATTTTTCGCCGATCCCATCGATCCGCTAGCGCCCCACCTATCGGACCAATGAGGCCAGTCGGCACAAACGCGGCCGCGGCAATAATCGCCACCCACACGCCTTTGCCGGTGCGGTCCGCCACGTAGTAACCGAGCGCCACCGTCTCCATCCACGTACCGATGTTGGAGATAAATGCACCCGTCCAATACACAGCGAAACTGCGGTTTCGTAGAGGAGACAAGGCACCGGGCACCGAGTAACCCTATGTGTTTGACTCCTACGCCTAGGATTCCGGGGTGACGCAGCACGACCGAATCAACCTCATTGTCCTGTTCGGCGGGCAATCGGCTGAACATGATGTTTCGCGGGTCACGGCCACTCATGTACTCGCCGCTGTCGACCAATCGCGGTACAACGTCACCCCGATTGCTATCTCTCGCGACGGCCAATGGATGGTGGCCGACGATGCCATTGCGGCCTTGCGCAACGGCCGTCTGCCCGACGCTCTCACCGTGGCTGGTACCCCGACCTCGATGACACCCGTACTTTCCGTCGCCAACAATGCGGTGACCGTCGTGCTACCGCTACTACATGGCCCCATGGGCGAAGACGGCACGGTGCAAGGTGCTCTCGAACTGGCCAGCGTACCCTATGTGGGGTGCGGCGTGCTTTCGAGCGCGCTCACGATGGACAAGGCTGCTGCCAAAGAAATTTTGGCCTATCACGGCATTGCTCAAGCTCGTTGGCGCAGTTTCGCCGAACATCAAATCACGCCGACACTCTGCGATGAATTGGTGGCCGAATTGGGCCTGCCGATCTTCATCAAGCCGGCCAACATGGGCTCGTCGGTTGGCGTCACCAAGGCCCACAACATGGCCGAGCTACAAGCAGCAATCAGACTCGCGCTCACCTACGACGAGTGGATAGTTGCTGAGGAAGCCATTGTTGGGCGCGAGATCGAAGTCGCGGTGCTGGGCAATCTTGACCCACAAGCGTCGGTGCCCGGCGAGATCCAATCGGGTCGCGAATTTTACGACTACGAAGACAAATATCTTTCAGATTCGGCGAAATTGTTGATTCCTGCGCCGCTTTCCCCAGCCGAAACCGC
>JAYWAI010000124.1:0-16394 GCA_043782545.1 Acidimicrobiia bacterium | reverse complement strand
GCGGCGACGTCATCGGCGCAATCGACCAGTTTGAACGGCATCTTGTTGCGGATGCCACGCCCGTGGCCGCGATGGTCGATGGACACGACATTGAAGTGTTGGGTCAGCGATTCCCATACTGGGAAAAACGTGATGTCAGCGCTGACAGTCCATCCATGCAACATGAAAATTGTGGGAGCACCGGCCGGGCCGGCGCTGAATCGCACAAAGGTGGTACCGCGGCCAGGCAGATCGAGAGCGTGACCCGCAGGAAGATCGGGGCCAGCATCGATAGGTTTGATCGTCACGCTAACTCTTTGAGCATTGTTCAACTATCGAGCGAAACAATCTCGACCTTGAGCATTCCTCGCGGTGCGGCATACTCGACGGTCTCGCCAATTTTGCGACCCATGAGCACCAGCCCAAGCGGCGATGCCGGTGACATGATTTCGACCCCTCGTGGGTCTTCCTCAATCGATCCAATAAGGTACTTCTCGACGGTGTCGTCGCCTTCGTAGCGCAGCCCCACGATCGCGCCAGCCACGACGGTGTCGCTTACTTCAACGTTGTCGGTGATCACGGCGTGTTCGAGAATGACTTCGAGTTGGCGGATGCGAGCTTCGACTTTTCCTTGCTCGTCTTTGGCAGCGTGATAATCGCCGTTTTCGCTGAGATCGCCGAGCTCGCGGGCGATTTGTATTTTGCGGGCAATTTCGATCTTCACGATGGTGGAGATCTCTTGGTACTCAGCGGTGAGGCGGGCATGAGCCGCGGCCGAGAGATGTTGCACTTTGTCCATCCGGTCAGATTACTGGCAGAGGCTTGGCTCGGCCTGTCGCATATCGAGTTGGTGATCGTGGGGTGCAGCAGGCAAACTAGGAAGCGATGTTCGCTCAACACGCCTCCATCATCATTATTCGCTAGCGCACACCGACTCTGGTGTGCGCTCTTGCCGTCCCATTTAGGGGCGGCATTTCTGTTTCTTAAACCATTCTGAAATCACGTAGGAGTACCAAATGACCCACAAAATTGCTGTCATCGGCGGCGATGGCATTGGCCCGGAAGTCACCCGCGAAGCAGTAAAAGTGATTCGTGCTGCGGGCGTCGACTTTGAGACCACCGACTTCGATCTGGGCGGGTCGCGCTACTTACGCGACGGCGAAATTCTTTCCGACGCCACCTTGGCCGAGCTGCGTGGATTCGACGCCATCTTGCTCGGCGCGGTGGGTACCCCAGAAGTGCCGCCCGGCGTCATCGAGCGCGGGTTGTTGCTCAAGATGCGATTTGAGTTGGATCTCTATATCAACCAACGGCCATTCGTGGGCACTGGGCCAGGCCGCGACACACCGCATGATTTCGTGGTGATCCGCGAAAACACCGAGGGCCCGTACGTGGGCGAAGGTGGCGTGTTGCGCAAGGGCACTCCGTTTGAAGTCGCCACGCAAGGCAGCGTGAATACCCGCATGGGCGCCGAGCGTGCCATTCGCTACGCCTTCGAATTGGCTCGCACCCGTAACGGTGCCAAGCACGTCACGTTGGCGCATAAGACCAACGTGCTCACGTTCGCTGGCGATCTGTGGCAACGGGCGTTCAACGATGTGGCCGCCGAATACCCCGACGTTGCCACGGCGTACAACCACGTCGACGCGGCGTGTATCTACTTTGTTCAAGACCCGGGCCGTTACGACGTGATCGTGACCGACAACTTGTTTGGCGACATCCTCACCGATTTGGGTGGCGCGGTAAGCGGCGGAATTGGTTTGGCCAGTTCGGCCAACCTCAACCCGGCCCGCACCAGTCCCAGCCTGTTTGAGCCCGTGCACGGCTCGGCTCCCGACATTGTTGGCACCGGCAAAGCCAACCCCGTGGCCGCCATTTTAAGCGCCGCGCTCATGCTCGATTTCTTGGGCGAAAGCGCCGCGGCAGACCGCGTGCGCGAGGCCTGTTTGCCACAACCTGACGGATCAACTTCCGAGGTGGGCGACGCCATCGCCGCTCGCCTCACCGCCGCTGCAGCCTCGTAAGGAACCTCGCCATGACAGAAAACCAAGTCGCCATATTTGACACCACCTTGCGTGATGGCAGCCAGCTCGAAGGCATCAGCCTCACCGTCGACGACAAGCTGCGTATTGCCGAGCAGCTCGACTGGCTTGGCATCCATTGGATCGAAGGCGGTTGGCCTGGCGCGAACCCCAAAGACATTGAGTTCTTCGCCCGCGCCGCCAAAGAGCTGAATCTCACAACGTCGACGCTGGTGGCCTTTGGTTCCACTCGTCGGGCCGCTGGCCGCGTCGACGACGACCCCACACTTCGCAATCTGGTGGGAGCCCAAACTCGTGCCGTGTGCATCGTGGGAAAGTGTTGGGATTACCACGTGATCGAGGCGCTCGGTACCGACCTGGACGAGGGCGTGGCCATGGTGCGCGACTCAGTGCAGTACCTCAAAGGCCACGGTCTCGACGTGATGTTTGACGCTGAGCACTTCTTTGACGGCTACCGCAAAAATCCTGAATTCTCGATGCGCGTGCTCGAAGCCGCCGCCGAAGCCGGGGCGAGCACACTGGTGTTGTGCGACACCAATGGCGGGTCGTTGCCATTTGATGTGGAGCGTGTGGTCGGCGAAGTGAAAAGCCATTTTCGAGATGACGTGATTTTGTCGATCCACTGCCACGACGACACCGGCTGCGCAGTGGCCAACACGCTCGCCGCGGTGCGGGGAGGCGCTCGTCAAGTGCAAGGCACCATCAATGGCATCGGCGAACGCACGGGCAACACCAACCTCACCACCGTCATTCCCAACTTGCAGCTCAAGATGGGTTATGACGTAATCAGCGCCGAGCGGCTCGAACGGCTCACCCAGGTGTCACATCACCTGGCCGAGCTCGAAAATCTCACACTCAACCCGCAGGCTCCCTACGTAGGTACTAGCGCGTTTGCCCACAAGGCTGGCTTGCATGTGTCGGCAATCGCCAAGGCCCCCGACGCCTACGAGCACATTTCGCCGGCCAGCGTTGGCAACGGCACGCGTTTCGTGGTCAGTGAAATGGCGGGCCGGGCCACTATCAAAATCAAGGCCGAGCAGATCGGTATCGAGCTCGATGGCAAACAAATCGGCGATGTGATCGACGAGCTCAAGCGTCTTGAACACGCGGGGTACCACTATGAGGCGGCCGACGCCTCGCTGCAAATGTTGCTCCGACGCGCTGGTGGATGGGCGCACGATTATTTCCGCATCGAGTCGATGCGCGTGATCACGGACGAGTTGCCGTCGGGCGATTTCTCGACTGAGGCCACGGTAAAACTGCATGTGGGCGAGCAACGCTTCGTTGAAATTTCCGAAGGAAATGGCCCCGTCAACGCCATCGATACGGCGCTGCGCCATGCGCTCCTACCCACGTATCCGCATCTGGCCAGAGTGCACCTGACGGACTACAAAGTGCGCATTCTGGACGGCGGCGCGGCAACCGGGGCAGTCACTCGTGTATTGCTGGACGCCACCAACGGCGAGCGCAGCTGGACCACCATTGGCGTAAGTGCCAACATCATCGAAGCTTCGTGGGAAGCTCTCAGCGAAACAATCATCTACGGTCTACTGCATACGGCCGCCGAGTAGGAGCACATCTGTCATGGCTGCACCAGAATTTGTCCCTGTGGATCAGATGCGTCCGGCTCGGTGGTATTCGTCGCCTGATCAGGTGCCGTCGCGCTGGCGCGCCGACCGTGTTGGTGACCTCAATGCACCGCAGCCATCGGGCACGCTCATGGGTTCTCAAGGTCCCGATCAGGGATATGGCATCAAGTTGGCCAACACGTTCAAGGGGAAACTCACCCTCACACGCGGCGAGACTGAAGCCGACGCGCTCGCCGGTTGTCTCGGCGTTGCGCTCAAGCGCGCCAGCATGTTTGGTCGGGCGCCGGTCATTTACGATTTCACCGTGGCCTTCACGATGTGGGGTTTCTTGCGTAACGACGCCCCCAAAGAGCTGGTGAAATTGCGGACAGGCCTCTTTGCCAATGCGGCCTTGGTGCACCATTACGCCGCTCGTCGAGCGATTGCCGACGCGGTGCCGGAATCTACGTTGCGGCTGGTGCCTGCCGAGTTGCTGGCTACCCACAGCACCGACTGGCGTTCGTTAATCGCGGCGTGATAGACGCTGCCCATGCAGCACATCACGCTTGACATCAACGGGTATACCTTCGACGCCTACGAGGATGGCCCGTCTAACGGACCGTTTGTGTTGCTCTTACACGGCTTCCCACAATCTGCATGGAGCTACCGACACCAAATTCCAGTGTTGGCCGCTGCGGGATATCACGTCGTAGCGCCTGATCAGCGCGGCTATTCGCCGGGTGCCAGACCACGAGAAGTCGAAAAATATGCATCAAGTTGCATGATCGACGACGCTCTGAAAATCGCCGACCATTTCGGGGCCGAGCAGTTTCATCTCGTGGGTCACGACTGGGGCGCAGGGATTGCCTGGGGTCTCGCCAGCTTGTTTCCCGATCGGCTTTTGAGTTTGACCGCGCTCAGCGTGCCGCACCCGTTTGCCCTGGGCCGGGCTTTGGCAGGCGAGAAACCAGCCGACGGAAGCGCGAATGATCAAGCCGACCGGTCGAGCTATTTCGCCTTGTTCACCAGCCCGGAAGCCGAAGATGCCTTTCTCAACAACGATGCCGAAATGCTCAAGATGCTGTTTGTCATGACGGGGCTGACCCCAGAAGATGCGCAGCCCTACGTCGATCGCATGAGCGAGCGCGCTGCGCTGACGGGCGCGTTGAACTGGTACCGGGCGAGTTTCGGGGTGCTCAGCGACGCAGCCAGCCAGGCAGCCATGATGACGCCGGTCACGATGCCCACCCTGTATGTGTGGAGCACCGAGGACCCTGCGCTGGGCCGCTTGAGCGCCGATTTGTGCGGCGAGTATGTGACAGGTCCGTATACCTACGTGGTGCTCGACGGCGTCAATCATTGGATCGCAGAACAGGTGCCCGACAAACTCAACGAGCTGCTGATAACGCACTTGAGGTCGTCGCTAGGCTGAACCGTATGGATCGTCGAAAATTTCTCGGCATGCTCGGGGCGTCGGGAGCACTGGCCGCCGTTGCCGCGTGCACGAGCGACCATCCGGGAACCAAGGCGGCTGTGGTAACTGGGTCTGATGGCTCCCTACCAGACCCAGGCGGCGCAAGAACATCGATAGGCCCGCGCGTGGAAATTCCGACGACATCACCGCCGCCACAAACCGTCGCCAAGACGGTGATCCCGGCCACCATTTCCGGCACGAATCGTCCTCCTCAACTCATCATGATCAGCTTCGACGGGTCGGGCTCTACTGACCTGATGCGCTATTGGCGCAACGTCGGTCACGAAACAGGAGCTCGATTTTCGTTTTTTCTGTCCGGCGTGTATTTCCTGACCAAGGCAAATAGCAAGTTGTACCGAGCGCCGGGCCACGACGCTGGTGCCTCGGCGATCGGATTTTTTCAGCCAGGCTCAACTAACAAAATCGACCGTGACAGCAAGACCGATATGTACGACATGCTGGTGGAGTGGAAAGCCGCCCATGAAGAGGGCCACGAGATTGGCACCCACTACAACGGACACTTTTGCGATGGCTACAAGCAGGCCCCGGTGAATACTTGGACGTCAGATGGCTGGCGCAGCGAGATCGCTCAATTCGGGGATTTGCTGCACAACGTGGTGGCTAACAACGGCCTCAAGCCCATTGATCTCGGATTTTCGATGAGTGACATCAAGGGCGGGCGCACACCGTGCCTTGAGGGAAAACTCGACTCTGCGCTATATCCAGTGCTCGAAGAATTGGGTATGCGATACGACTCGAGCCGTGACGCGGCCGAGGGTGTATGGCCCAAAAAGTACGGCAAAATTTGGAGCCTGCCGTTGCACAACATTGAGGTGGTCGGGCACAACACCAGAAATCTCAGCATGGACTACAACTTTTATTACACGCAGAGCTTCAGCAAAGCTGAACAGAAGATGATGCCGACGAAAGACCCGGCGGTGGCCGATGAGTTTCGTCAGCAGACCTACGACTCGTACATGAAATATTTCCACAACGCCTACAATGGCTCGAGAAATCCAATGATTATCGGCCACCACTTCGCCCGATGGAATATGGGTGCCTACGTCGACGCCATCACGCAAGTAATTCGCGATGTTTCCAAAATGCCCGAGGTACATTTTGTGACAAAGACGACTGTTGTTGACTACCTCGAATCATTGACGCCAGATCAACTCAAAGCGTTTCGCAATCAGAAATTTTCGCCCGTTCCGAAAGTCTGAATCGGCCAAGATTGGCAAAGTTTTGGCGTAACAATCGTCAAGTTTGTCACAAGATTGCAATGTAATGCTTTAAGTCTCCCGCTGTATTGGTCGATACTAACCGTGACCACGGGCAGTAGCGGATTTACGGAGGAGCGGTCATGGCAACTTCATATGGTGACGTAGCTCACCTACTTCGACGGGCGGGATACGCCCCAACCAACGCTGAAATCAACGCGCTCACCTCGCTAGATATCGCCGCAATTGTGGAACAACTCCTCGATCTGACCGGCGCCCCGGCCGTAGACACGCCGGTGGGAATGACTGACCCCAACCTGGGCGATTGGGAAAAGTGGGTGAATACAACTCACTGGTGGCTGGACCGTATGCGCACCACAAGCAAGCCGCTTCAAGAAAAGATGACCTTCTTCTGGCACAACCATTTCGCGACATCGCGCGAAAAGGTCGACAGCATGCAGCTTCTCTGGCAGCAAAATCAGACCATGCGGGCGAACTGCCTGGGTAACTTCCGCACGATGACGCTGGCTCTAAGTCAGCAACCTGCGTTGTTGCTGTACCTCGACAACGACAGCAATGAAGTCGGAGCGCCGAATGAAAATTTCGCCCGAGAACTGATGGAACTTTTCACCCTCGGGGTGAACCAATACACCCAAGCCGACGTCGTAGCCGCAGCCCGAGCCTGGACGGGCTACGGCATCGTGGGCTGGAACGGCACCAATGTCGACTACACATACAAGTTCACCGCCAGCGTGCACGACACCGGCAACAAAACGTTCTTCGGTACCACCAAGAACTGGGACGGCCCCGGAATTATCAACGAAATTCTCAGCGCCAACTTGACCAAAAAGTTGGTGTCAGCCAAGTTCATCGCCCGCAAGGCCTGGAGCTGGTTCGCCTACCCGAACCCCACGCAATCGATCGTGGACGCGGTGGGTACCGCGTTCTACAACAGCGATCTCGACATCAAAGTTTTAATGCGAACGATATTCAATCATTCAGAGTTTTATTCGTCGACGGCCAAGCAAGGCTTGTTGCGAACACCCATTGAATTCGTGGTGGCCATGATGCGCTACACAGGTATCAGTACCGCGGACGCTCAGCCGCAGTGGTTTCTCGAGGCAATGGGGATGGCGCCGTTCACCCCGCCCAACGTGGCCGGTTGGAAACAGAATATGTATTGGGTCTCGTCGGCGGCGTTTTGGGCCAGAGCGGACTATGCCATTCACATGGGGTGGCTCGTCAACGAGGGAAAGTCGAATGTGTTCAGCGACATCCAAAACATTGGGCCCGCTGCGGCAGTCAACGAAGCATTCAACACTTTTGGCATCAACGCGCCGTCGTTGCAAACGCGCACCACACTCGAAAACTGGATGGCCGACCAGCGCGGTGCCCAATACGAGGGCTGGGTCGAGCGTCCATTTATGGTTCGACTTGCCGCTCTCACTCCTGAATTCCAAATGGCGTGAGGAGCGACTCATGATCGACACTGACTACGCGCAAGCGCGCCAGGCCCTTGGTTCGACTGACAGGACCCCCTTCGGCATCAACCGCCGCCGCTTCCTACAGGCCTCGATGGCCGTGGGTGGCGCGGCCACGCTGCTTCCGGGATGGATGCAAGATATCTTCGCTCACGCTACGCCGCTGGGAGCGACCGATGGCATCGTGGTACTGGTCATGATGGGGGGCGGCGTGGACGGCCTCAATATGGTGCCCCCGATCGGCGATAGCGCCTACTACGCGCTGCGTCCCACGCTCGCTGTGCCCGCCAATGCTGCGCTCAATATCGGTAGTGGCCTGGGCCTGCACCCAAACCTCACTAACGTGAAGAAATATTGGGATAATGGTCGCGCCGCCATCGTGCAAGGTGTGGGCGTGCCGACAAACCCTGACCTGTCCCACTTCAGTTCGATGGCCAACTGGATGATGGCATCGACCAATCCCAACGGCACGGGTTGGATCGGCCGGTACCTCGATTCGATCGGCGGCGACTCGATCAAAGTCGTGAGCCTCGACACGAACGTGCCGCTTCACATGATCGGTGCGACAGCTCGCGGCACTGGTTTGCCCGACGACATCAACGGGGCCATGGGAGTCGATCAAACCAACGGCTATGACCGTCGCGAATACCAAGCGATTCGCAACTTGGCTAGTGCCCCGACTGGCCTCGGGCCCCTCGCCGACGCGCTTGCCATGGTGGGCAAGAGCACTATCGATCTTGGTGCTCGAGTGGCTGGCGCTTACACAGGCACGCAGCCCGACAATTATTTCGCCAAAAAAATGGCTCTCGCTGCTCGTTTGATCAACTTAGATCTCGGCATTCGTGTGATCAACGTCGAACAAGGCGATTTCGATCATCACGACGCTGAGCAGAATCCGTTTAGCGACCGAATGACCGAACTCAACGATGGTCTCGGCCAATTTTTCTCGAACCTTTCGTTGGCATTCCTCAACCGGGTCACGGTGGTGACTTTTTCTGAGTTTGGTCGACGCCCAGAACAGAACGATTCCGGGGGCACGGATCACGGTACCGCCAACAACCTTTTGGTGATTGGCAACCGGGTCAAGGGCGGGCTGTACGGCACGCGACCGTCGCTCACCAGCCTCGACGACAACAGCAACTTGATTGCCAACGTGCCGTTCCAATCGGTGTACGCCAGCGTGCTCGAGAGTTGGTTGCACACTGACTCCAGCGCCATTCTGGGCGCGCAATACACCAACCTCAATTTGTTTGAAGGCGTTGGCGACAGCGGGGCTTCCGGCAATGGTGTGGGTGGTGGAGTGGCTGCTGCGGGAGTGGGTGGCTCGACTCCTTCGACGAACGCGTTCTCCAATATGTCCGCTACGAGTGGGTACTGGATGGCGACGCAAGGCGGCGAGCTGTATCGATTTGGCAATGCGTCCGATCTGGGATCGGCCGGCGCGGGAGCTCCGATTGCCGCGCTGGTGTCGATGCCAGGACGTGATGGGGCGTTCGTGGCCCGAGTCGACGGTGTAGTGCAAGCGTTGGGCTCGGCCAAGCACGCCGGCGATATGAGTGGGAAATTCCTCGCCCGATCAATTGTGGGCATGGCTGTTCACCCGGATGGGGGCGGCTATTGGCTCCTGGGCGGCGACGGCGGGGTGTTCTCTTTCGGCGACGCAAATTTCTTCGGTTCCACTGGCGCCATGCGCTTGAACCAACCAGTCGTCGGCATGGCTGCCACGCCGACTGGCAATGGCTATTGGTTTGTGGCCGCCGACGGTGGCGTGTTTTCCTTCGGCGATGCGGCCTTTCACGGGTCCATGGGATCGACGCGATTGAACCAACCGGTTGTTGGTATGGCCTCGACTGCCTCGGGCCAGGGCTATTGGCTGGTGGCGGCCGACGGTGGCATTTTTAGCTTTGGTGACGCGGCGTTCCACGGTTCGACGGGCGGACTGAAGCTCAATAGACCCATTGTTGGCATGTCACGGTCAGCGAGTGGCAACGGATACATGTTTGTGGCGACCGACGGAGGCGTGTTCTGTTTCGGGGACGCCCAATTCCAGGGCAGCCTTGGAGCGTCGACGCTGCCGACTCCGGTCGCAGCACTGGCCGGGTAGCCAGTGCCCGGGAGCACAGCACTGGCCGGGGTAAGCGGTTTCTAAAGATTCGTACAACGTCTCGCTTGCGAGGTTCAGGCACTCAGGGGTGGGTGTCGTTAATCCTTGTGGAGACACGGGGTAGGGGAACAAGGAGTCAACATGCCAACGTCATCAAGCGATGTCAATCATTTGTTACGCCGAGCGGGCTTTGCGCCCACAGTGGCCGAGGTCAATGCACTCACGCCGTTGGACCGTACCGCTGTCGTAAACGCCGTGCTCGATATGTCGACTGCTCCTGCGGTGGTGCCGCCGGTGGAGCTGGCCGATCCGAAGAAAGGCGATTGGGAAAAATGGGTGGCGACCACTAAATGGTGGATTGATCGCATGCGCACGACCAACACACCATTGCAAGAAAAGATGGCCATCTTCTGGCACAGCCACTTCGCCACCTCGCAAGACAAGGTGGACGACATGGGGCTGATGTTCGAACAAAACGAGATCTTCCGTCAACAAGGTCTGGGCAACTTTCGGGACCTCGTCCATCTGGTTGTGATCCATCCTTCGATGCTGCTGTTTTTGGATAGCGACGACAACAAGGTTGGTGCGCCAAATGAGAACCTGGCTCGCGAATTGATGGAGCTGTTTACATTGGGCGTAAATCAATACACCCAAGCCGACGTGGTCGCCGCGGCCCGTGCGTGGACCGGGCATGGCACGGTGGCATGGAACGACCCCACCTACAAGTTTTGGCCGGGGCGTCACGACGACCGAAACAAGACAATTTTCGGCGAGACGAAAAACTGGGATGGCCCCGATGTGATCGACGGAATTCTGCGAGATCACCTCGACAAAAAGGCCATTTCGGCAAAGTTCATAGCCCGGAAAATGTGGAACTGGTTTGCCTATCCAAACGCACCGCAAGCCGTACTCGACACCATCACGGCTGCGTTTTACGACAGCGATCTGAACGTGGCGGAACTCATGCGAGCCATCTTCA
This sequence comes from Acidimicrobiia bacterium, assembly GCA_043782545.1. Taxonomy (GTDB): domain Bacteria; phylum Actinomycetota; class Acidimicrobiia; order Acidimicrobiales; family JBBRKR01; genus JBBRKR01. The sequence goes on along the minus strand of JAYWAI010000124.1, from coordinate 5,550 downwards.
TGAATGACGAGTTTTATTCGTCAAACTGTAAACACGGGCTAGTGCGTAACCCGATCGAATATGTGGTGGCGATGCTGAAATACACCGGCATCGACGCCCCGACAGCCAACCCGCAGTGGTGGCTCGAGAACCTGGGCATGCGTCCCTTTTACCCGCCCAACGTGGCTGGTTGGAAACAAAACGCCTACTTCTTGAGCTCGGCGTCGTTCTGGAGCAAAGCTGATTTCGCCGCCAATATTGGCTGGCACGTCAAAGATCAGCCGACGGGACTTCTGAGCAATGAAGCAGCGCTCGGGCCAGCCGCGGCGATCCAAGCTGGTTTCGATGCCCTCGGCATTAACGAACCGTCGATACAAACCCGAACCGCCCTTGAGAATTGGTTGGCGACCCAAAAAGGTCATGCCGGCCAGAGTTGGCTCGAGCGTGGATATCTCGTGCGCTTGTTGCTCTTGACTCCCGATTTCCAATTGGCCTAAGGAAGAACTGATCATGGCTGAACCTGAATATGAAGACATCCGACGCCAACTTGGCTCGGTCGACAATTCCCCGTGGACGCTGAGCCGTCGCCGCTTTATCCAAGCCTCGATGGCGGTGGGCGGCGCAGCAACATTGCTGCCTGGGTGGATGCAAGATATTTTCGCTTCTGCCACGCCGGTGGGCGCGAATGAAGGAATCTTGGTATTGATCATGATGGGCGGTGGCAACGATGGTCTCAACATGGTGCCCCCAATTGGTGATAACGCGTACTACGGGTTGCGTCCGACGCTGGCCATTCCCGCCGATAAGGCCCTATCGATCGGCAGCGGTAAGGGTTTGCATCCCGCCCTGTCGACGGTGAAGTCCTATTGGGACCTCGGCAAAGTCGCCGTGGTTCAAGGTGTTGGCGTGCTGCCAACCCCCGACCTATCGCATTTCACCTCGATGGCCAACTGGATGATGGGTTCCGCCTCGCCGAACGGCACAGGCTGGATCGGCCGGTACCTCGACGAAAACGGTTCTGATCCCATGAAGGCAATCACGCTTGGCACCAACGTGCCCTTGCATCTGATCGGCAACACCATTCGTGGCATCGGCCTGCCCGATTCGATTGGTGGCGCGTTGGGCGTGGATCAACGTAACGAATACGACCGCCGCGAGTATCAATGCATTCGCGACATGGCCGGAGGCTCAACTGGCCTTGGCGTATTTGGCGATCAAATAGCCAATCTGGGTAAGCAGACCATCGACCTCGGCGCGACTATTAGCCCGGCATACGCGGCGACGCGCAGTGGCGGCAACTTGGCTCGGCGTATGGGGCTGGCCGCGCAACTCATCAACATCAACTTGGGTGTGCGCGTATTCAACGTTGAATACAGTGGATTCGACAATCACAGCAACCAAGCCGGCGACCACAATCAACGCATGGTGGAACTCGACGAAGCGGTTACCGCATTCTTCGCAGCCCTTGCGCCGGAGTATCTCAACCGGGTCACGATTATGACCTTCTCGGAATTTGGCCGCCGACCCAAGGCCAACGATTCCCAAGGCACCGACCACGGCACGGCCAGCAATCTGCTGATCATCGGCAACCGGGTCAAGGGTGGCATTTACGGCGCTCAGCCGAGTTTGACGTCACTCGACAACACCAGCAACCTGGTGGCGAATACCGACTTCAGGACGGTGTACTCCTCCGTGTTGCAAGATTGGATGCACGCTGACGCCAATTCGATTTTGGGAGCAGACTACGGCAACTTGGGCATATTCAATTCCGTTGGTGATCCTGCTGGCGGTATTCCCGCCACGGGTAACATTCCATCGATCGCGGATTCTGGGTACTGGCTGGTCACGCAGTCCGGTTCGGTCGACCACTTTGGCAACGCTGGTGATATCGGCACGCCAGGGCCCGGTTCGCCCGTTGTAGGAGCGGCGGGTACGCCTTCGCATAAGGGCATGTTTATCGTGCGGTCTGATGGCAAGGTCCACGCCCACGGCGATGCCGTGCACAAGGGCGATATGTCGGGCAAGCCTCTCGCTGCTCCAATGGTTGGTATCGCGATCGTTCCGGCTGGCAACGGGTATTTGCTCGTTGGCGCTGATGGCGGTGTGTTCAACTTTGGCGAGGCCAAATTCTTTGGATCCACCGGAGCCATGCGATTGAATTCACCAATCGTGGGTATTGCGTCCACGAAGTCGGGCAAGGGCTATTGGCTGGTGGCTGCTGATGGCGGCGTGTTCTCCTTTGGCGACGCGGTATTCCATGGGTCGATGGGAGCCACGAAACTTAACCAACCAGTGGTCGGAATGGCTCGCAGCGGCGGAGGTGGTGGCTATTGGTTGGTGGCGGCCGACGGCGGCATCTTCTCCTTTGGTGACGCACCGTTTTACGGATCGACTGGCGATCTCAAGCTCAATCAGCCGATCCGGGGAATTGTGCCATCACCTACTGGCAAGGGCTACATGTTCGTGGCGGCTGACGGCGGCGTATTTACTTACGGCGACGCGAAATTCCAAGGCAGTTCTGGGGGCGGAACGGCGACATCGCCGGTAGTAGCGCTAGCTGGATAACTGGCGGTAGTGCTGGCTGGTTGGGCTGCCGGGAACGCTGGCTCGTTGGTCGGCTGCACTGCTCGCCGGTCGAGTTGGCCGCGCCCGCGCTGTTACACCCGACCGGTAGGCTCAGATGCGTGAATTCCTCAGACGTACGTGTTCGTTTCGCTCCATCTCCCACCGGAATGTTTCATGTCGGCAGCGCTCGTAGCGTCTTGTTTAATTACGTTTTTGCCCGTTCGCAAGGTGGCACATTTGTGTTGCGAATCGAGGATACCGATACCGCTCGCAACGAGGCTGAGTGGACCGATGGCATCATGAGCGCCATGCGCTGGCTGGGTTGCGAGTGGGATGAGGGCCCCTACTTCCAAAGCCAACGATCTGAGCTGTATGCGGCGGCAGCCGATCGAATTGTTGCCCAAGGCCAGGCGTACTACTGCGACTGCACTCGCGATGCCTTAGTGGCGCGCACAGGAAATCAGCAGCTTGGCTACGACGGTTTTTGTCGGGATCGCGGGCTTGAAAGTGCGACTGGCCGGGCGCTTCGATTCCGAGTGCCCGACGTGGGCACCACTGTGGTCGTTGACCTGATTCGCGGCACGCCCACTTTTGAGTTGAGCACCATCGAAGATTTCATCATCGTGCGCGGCAACGGCGAAGCGATGTTTTTGTTGGCCAACGTGGCCGACGACATCGATATGAGAATCACTCATGTGATTCGCGGTGAAGAGCATTTGCCCAATACCCCCAAGGCTCAATTGCTCTGGCAGGCGCTTACGGACAGGCCGTTGCCGACATGGGCGCACGTCCCGGTGCTCGTCAACGAAAAGCGACAAAAGCTCTCAAAACGGCGAGACAAGGTCGCACTCGAACAATTTCGCGACGAAGGCTTCGTGATGCCGGCCATGCGGAACTACTTGATGACACTGGGTTGGGCCCCGCGCGGCGATGTGGAAATTGTTTCGTTCGAGACAATGATTTCGCAGTTTCAACTTTCCGACGTCAACAGTGCCCCGGCTTTTTTTGACATCAAAAAACTTAGTGCGTTTAATGGCGATTACATCCGGGCCATGTCGCCCGACGAGTTTGCGGCGGCGTGCGAGCCGTGGCTGGACCCCTTGTGGGATCGGACCGTGTTCATGGAAATGGTGCCGCTGATCCAAACCAGAGTGGTGACCCTGGCCGACGTTCCGGCGTTGGTGAGTTTCGTATTCGGACGCCCAGAAACTGACGAAGCGGCATGGGCAAAAACGATGACACCCGATTGGGTGGCTGGGTACTTCGCCGACGTGGCGGCCGAATTTTCGTCGATTGCGTGGGATGCCGACGCCCTCAAGGAATGCGTTGAACGCATTGGTCTTGCCCACGAGCAGAAATTGGGCAAGGCCCAAGCCCCGATCCGCGTTTCGGTGACGGGAACCACGGTGGGTCCGCCGCTTTTCGAAGCGTTGGTGGTGCTGGGTCGTGACGAAGTAATCGATCGGCTGCATGCGACCACAAAACGTTTGACGGCTGCGTGAAGGTGTTGAGCCGGTTCGCATTTTTGAGCCGAATGTCGCCAGGTCGCAGAGTCGTTTTCGGTGTTGTGGTCTTCGTATCGCTGATCGCGGCCTACGTTGGCTGCACGTTTATTCAAGTGTGGCGGGCGAGCTATCGCCGTGACGCACCTCAGGCCCAAGCGATCGTGGTGCTCGGCGCCGCGCAATACGATGGCACGCCGTCGCCCGCGCTCAAAGCCCGACTTGACCACGCGTTGGCGCTCTGGAAATCGGGTGTGGCGCCCGTCATTGTGGTCACCGGCGGCAAACAGCCTGGCGACCGATTTACCGAAGCTGCGTCAAGCGCGAAGTACTTGATTGGCCTCGGCGTTCCCGACACGTCCATCGTGCGAGAGATTCAGGGGCGAAACACGTATCAAGAACTTTCCTCGGTGGCGCTCATTTTGAAGGCGAACGACATGAACCGAGTCGTTCTGGTCTCGGACCCATTTCACAACTTGCGCCTTGGTGCGATTGCCGATGAAGTCGGTTTGCAGGCCACCGAGTCTCCCAGCCCCAACAGCCCAATCGGGGGTATGAAGCTCGCTAAGTCGATGATCCGAGAGACGGCCGCCGTGGCGCTCGGCCGCATTCTGAGCTACCGGACTCTTGCTGATTTCTTGGGCTGACCACAATCCCCTTGGTTGCTCTCGGGCAACGCGGGTAGCATGCAGCGTTCTTTCGGGGATGGTGTAATCGGTAACACAGCAGATTCTGGATCTGTTATTCGGGGTTCGAGTCCCTGTCCCCGAGCAACCGGAAGCACCAAACCGGGACTACAGCGCGAAACTTGGCCCCATCGTCTAGAGGCCTAGGACACCACCCTCTCAAGGTGGGTACACGGGTTCGAATCCCGTTGGGGCTGCCAAGCTCGCGCATGGTTCCGTTGGCTCTTTTTGTCTCTCAAACGTTTAGCCTTGGCGCGCCTTGCTGAGAAATGGAACGCGAATGAAACTTGTAATCATGGGCCAGGGTTACGTGGGCCTTCCGATGGCCATGCGGGCCGTCGAGGTGGGCCACCACGTCGTGGGTTTTGAAGTCGATAAGCGCCGGCTTACGCAACTCGCCAGCGGCGAATCATTTGTCGAAGATGTTTCACATGACGAGCTCGCCGCTGCGTTAGCAACCGGCCGATACGAGCCATCAAATAGTCAAAGCGCGCTAGTCGGTTTCGATGTCGCGGTCATCTCTGTGCCCACGCCCCTGCGCGACGGGAGCCCCGACCTTTCCTACGTCGTTTCGGCCACCGCGATGTTGGCACCCCATGTCACTGTGGGTTGTTCTGTGGTCCTCGAATCAACCACTTACCCGGGCACGACTGAGGAGCTCGTCGTGCCGGTATTGCAAGATGCGTCAGGGCTCAGCGCTGGCGTGGACTTTCATGTGGGCTACAGCCCCGAACGAATCGACCCTGGCAACGTTCGCTACAGCTTTCGCAATACTCCCAAGGTCGTGTCGGGGGTATCACCAGCGTCGTGCGCGGTGA
>JAYWAI010000123.1:0-2321 GCA_043782545.1 Acidimicrobiia bacterium | reverse complement strand
TTGGTGATTGGGTCGAGCAGCTGATAGCGGAGTCGACGGGCAAGCACGGCAAAGGCGTCGTGCCCATCGTCAATGAAGCGCTAGGCGAGCCCGATGCTTATGGCAACGATCGCCTCTTCGTGAGCCTCGGCGCCTGCTCGGAATTTGCCGCGCTGGCCGCGGCCGGGCACCCGTGTGTCACGCTCCACCTCGACAGCCCAGAAGACATTGGCAACCTCGTGATGACCTTTGAGGCGGCTACCGCGTTGTGCGGGGCAGTGATGGGTATCAACCCCTTTGATCAACCCAATGTGGCCGAGGCCAAAGCCGCCACCAAGGCGGTGTTGGCCGGCACATCGCCAACGCTGCCGGTATCGCCGACGGCCGCCGAGGTGCTCGCCGCGATCAAGCCCGGCGACTATGTGGCGCTCCAAGGTTTCATCGACCCAGGCACGGAGGCGGGGTGCGAATTCGCCGGCCTTCGCACCGTAATTCGCGATCGATATCACGTCGCCACAACCGTTGGTTTCGGGCCTCGGTTTTTGCATTCAACCGGGCAGCTTCACAAAGGTGGCGCTCCGTGCGGCGTGTTCATCCAAGTGGTCGACACCGATTGCACTGCCCCGGAAATCGATCTCGCTATTGCCGATGAATTGTTTACGTTTGGCACGCTCCTCAACGCCCAAGCCGACGGCGACCTCATCACTCTCGCACATCACGGGCTGCGTTTTGCCCGTGTCACACTCGACGAATTGAAAGCAGCATTGCAATGAAAATCGGCATGATTGGCCTAGGAAAGATGGGCGGCAATATGACGCAACGCTTGCGTTTAGCCGGCCACGAAGTTGTTGGGTACGACCGCGATGCGGCGCTTACCAGCGTGCCCGATCTGGCTGGGCTCGTAGCTGCGCTAGCGAGTGAGCCAGTGAAAGTTGTGTGGTCGATGGTGCCAGCGGGCAGCCCGACCGAGGCGACCGTCACCGAACTGATCGGGCTGATGAGTTCTGGTGACATCATCATTGACGGCGGAAATTCTCGTTTCACCGACAGCCAACGCCGCGCTGCGCTGTGCGCCGAACACAGCATTGGTTTCATCGATGCCGGCACGTCGGGTGGCGTGTGGGGCCTCACTGAGGGCTACTGCCTGATGGTCGGCGGTACCGCTGCCGATGTGGCGATCGTGCAACCGATTTTTGACACGCTTGCTCCCGAAAATGGGTTCGTGCATGCTGGTGCCTCTGGCGCTGGGCACTACACCAAGATGGTGCACAACGGCATCGAGTACGGCCTCATGCAGGCCTACGCCGAAGGTTGGGAACTGCTCATGGCGGCCAGCGCTGACGGCTTGGCGCTCAACGTACCGGGAGCATTTTCGGCGTGGCGCAATGGCAGTGTGGTGCGGTCGTGGTTGCTTGATTTGGCCGACCGTGCGCTTGACGATGACCCGTCGCTGCATGAGCTCAAGGGCTACGCCAATGACTCTGGCGAAGGGCGCTGGACAGTCGAGGAAGGCATTCGATTGTCGGTGCCGACGCCAGTGATTTCAGCGAGCTTGTATGCCCGATTTGTGAGCCGTCAAGACGATTCGCCGGCCATGAAAATGATTGCCGCGTTGCGCAACCAATTCGGTGGCCACGCGGTTGTGCACGAAGCGGAAGCGCCCAAATGACCGTGGCTGCCCCACCGATAAAGTCAGACGCACTCGTGCTTTTCGGAGCGACTGGCGATTTGGCCCGCAAGAAAATTTTCCCCGCGGTGTACAACTTGGTGGCCGCTGGTGAGGTAACCGGCCCGATTGTCGGCGTGGCGTCGAGCCCGTGGGACGATGCCCAGTTGCAGGCTCGTGCGCTTGAATCCATCACGGCCGCTGGTATCACACCCAACGCCGATGTGCTCGCCAAACTCAACGCCCAGTTGGTGTATGTGGGGGGCGACTACCGCGAATCTTCGACATTCGATCGCCTCTCCGAAGCACTCAAACCGTGTGCCGCGCCGTTGTTCTTTCTGGCCATTCCGCCCACGCTCTTTGATGATGTCGTCGGTGGGCTCGCCGGTGTCGGGCTCAATGACGACGCGCGCGTCGTTGTTGAAAAACCCTTTGGCCGTGACCTGGCAAGTGCCAAGGAACTCAACGAGACGATCCGCCGTGCCTTTTCCGAAGATCGCATTTTTCGGGTTGATCATTTCCTGGGCAAGCACGCGGTCGAAAGCTTGTTGGTGTTTCGTTTTGCCAACGTGTTGTTTGAACCAGTGTGGAACAACCATTACGTATCGAGCGTTCAGATCACCATGGCTGAAACTTTTGGGGTCGAGGGTCGCGGCGCGTTTTACGACGGCGTGGG
>JAYWAI010000122.1:0-2326 GCA_043782545.1 Acidimicrobiia bacterium | reverse complement strand
GCGTGGTGCTCACCAAACTGGACGGCTCCGCCAAAGGTGGCGTGGTACTCGCCATCCACGAACAGCTTGGAATTCCCGTGAAGTTAGTTGGCCTCGGGGAGACCGCCGAAGATCTCATCGCCTTTGACCCCGACGAGTTCGTCGAAGCCCTTCTTTCGTAACACATATTTATTTCACAAAATATTCCAACCCCCCGGGAACCAGAACCATCCAGTCGGACGTCTCACTGTGCATACCCGACATTCGGGAAGTTCGAAGGAAGGCCTTGCCATGTTGAAGAGAAGCGTTGCGATAATCGCGGTAGGAATGGCAGTCTCGATGACGTCGTGCGCATCAGTAACCAAGTCGAGTCAACAGTCAACGACCACGGCTGGGCACAAGCGGGCCACGCTGGCGTTGCACGGCCTGAATGCGCCGAGCGCTTCGTCGCAGAAACGAATGGCCTCCGCCGGCTCGACCGTGGCTGATTCGTCATTCGCCTGGGCACCGCCAACCTTCGTTATCGATGGCCCGCTCTCTGACCCAGGCGGCTCTGCCAAGGTGTACAAGTTAGTGGCGGCTGACACAACGCATGTGGCGAAACTAGCGGTCTCCTTGGGGTTGAAAGGTGACGTCGTCGCGTCTCACGCCGAAGGCCTCGATACCCTCAAAAATTGGACGGTCACCGACGGCACCCGTCAACTGACCGTCAACCAATCGTCGCCGAATAACTGGAGTCTGTACGACTCGAGCATCAGTTTCGGCGAAGGAACCGCATCGTGCGTGACACACAAAGTGGCGCTTCCGTCTCTCCCCGCAGCGATCCCGGGTGACCCCACCGCAACTACGACAACTCCGGTCGATGGATCCGTCATGACAACAATTCCTGTCGATGCAACGGTCACGCCCACGATCGCACCTGATATCAACGTTGCGCCGCCGCCTCCGTGCGATATGCCAACGCCGGTTATGACCCGGCCACCAAACATGATCTCAGAACAAGACGCTCGGGCCGCGGCGTTCAAATTCATGGACCAGATGGGCGTCCCGTCCACGGGCGCCAAAGTCGTCGTGAGCGATCAAACCGTTTCGATGAGTGTGTCCATCGATCCGGTCGTTGATGGTCGAGGCACGGTTGGCTTGCAAACTTCGATGAACTTCGGTGCCAATGGCGTCATGATCGACGCCTACGGTCTTCTCGCCACTCCACAAGAGTTTGATAGCTACCCCATTGTCTCGCCGGCCCAGGGCGTGAAGCGCCTGTCTACCGGAATCGATCTTCGGACCGCGAGCCCCGTGCCGCCGGCGCAAGTCGACGTGATTCCAGTGACACCCGGTCCTGTCGATGTGACAGGAGTGGTGCCCACGACGTTGATCGCTACGGGCGCGCAGCCCACGCCCACGCCTGCCGATGTGGGCATGCCGGTACCGGAAACCATCCACATCAACGGAGCTCGACTGGTGTTCAGCGTTCAGTACGTCGGAGACGGCAGCGAGGCGTTGCTCGTGCCGACGTACGAGTTTTCCGACTCCACGTCGGGCAGTTGGATGGTGGTGGCCGTGGCAACCGAATTTCTGACCGCGGCACAAACACCAGAAGCGATGCAAACGACAGTGCCCGTACCCGTGGGCGGCCCGCCAGTGATGCCCCCGCCAACCACGGCAATGGCACCGAAGCCCTAAACACTGGCGTGGCGAAGGGATCGCCTTCGTTCGTGCAGTAACCTTCGCCCGGCATGTTTGACAATCTTTCTGACAAATTCGATGGCATCTTCAAGAAACTGCGCGGCAAGGGCCGGCTGTCGGAAGCCGACATCGACGAGGCCATGCGCGAGGTGCGTGTGGCACTGCTCGAAGCCGACGTCAACATCAAAGTCGTTCGCGGCTTTGTCGAACGGGTCAAGGCCAGGGCCATGGGCACCGACCTGGCCAAGTCGCTCAACCCCGGCCAGCAAGTCATCAAATACGTTCACGAGGAACTCATTGCCACCCTCGGCGGCGAGGGCCTCAAGATCACCTACGAGTCGCGTCCGCCCACCGTGGTGCTTATGGCTGGCTTGCAAGGTTCCGGCAAGACGACGGCCAGCGCCAAGTTGGCCAAATGGTTCAAGAGTCAGGGCCGCAACCCCATGCTGGTGGGAGCCGACTTGCAGCGTCCGGCCGCCGTCGAACAGCTCCGCACGCTCGGTCGCCAAATCGACGTTCCGGTATTTTCTGAGAACTCTGACCCGGTTTCTGTAGCGGCCGCGGCACTCGCCGAGGCCCGTCGAATCGGCCGCGATGTCCTCATTGTTGACACCGCCGGCCGTCTGTCGATTGACACAGAACTCATGGATGAAGTGCGTCG
>JAYWAI010000121.1:0-2337 GCA_043782545.1 Acidimicrobiia bacterium | reverse complement strand
GTGGGCGTGCGTTCAACACATAACGGTCTCGGGCTTCTGAACCAGATGATGGATTGGCACTTTGAAGATTGCCGTCGCCGAGGCGAATCGATCTCGATTTTGACGGCTAGCGAATCGAGCATCTACCACCGCTACGGATATGGGGTGGCCAGCCACATCGAGTTCCACACCTGTGCCGACGGGCACGCTGGTTTGCTACCCGCAGCCGATGCATTGGCGCGTGTTGGCTCGATGCGTTTGGCTTTGTTGCGCGACGCCGTCGATGAAACGGCAGCGCTGTATGACCAGTGGCGTCAACGCGTGGTGGGTTCACTGACTCGCAGCCGTGCGTTTTGGGATGCGTTCGCCACTGATGCGTGGCGCAATTTAGAAAAGGATGAGGCGTGGCAAGTCGTGTTTCACCACGATGCAGCCGGTGTTGTCGACGGGTACGCCACGTTTGTACAGAAACCAAAGTGGGGCGACGATCGCATTCCGTGCGGAACTATCGACGTCTATGAAATAGTGGATCTGGCGCCCGGCGCTCGTTTGGCGCTCTGGCGCTACCTGACCAACATCCCATTGCACAAGAACGTCAAGATGGGTCACGGCATGCCCGACGACCCCATTAGGTTGGCGATGCGCGACCCACGCCGCTTGCAAACCGAGGCCAAAAACGATTTCGTGTGGGTTCGCATTTTGGACGTGCCGGCCGCGCTCAACTCCCGAACATTCGCCTCGTCGCAACCCGTGGCGTTCGACGTCGATGGCGAGGTGTTCACGTGGGCCGACGGCGAGTGGAGCGGGTCTCGGGGACCATTGGCAGCCGATGTGCGATGCGGCATTGCCGACCTTGGGGCCGTCTACCTCGGCGACGTTTCGTGGCGCACGTTGAGCGATTCGGGGCGAGTCACAGAGCTCGCCCCCGGCGGCATCGAACGAGTCGACAGCGTGTTCCGCGTCGATACCCGCCCCTACTGCACGACTCATTTCTAAGGCTCACGATGACCTTCTCCACCCGCCCCATCACGCTCGAAGAGCATCCCGAATTCCAGCGCGTCGCCGACACGCAATTTCTGTATATGCCCGACGCCCAAGGTTTGGCCGACCTAGTGGCGGTCTTTGAGCCCGAGCGGTCGGTTGCCGCTTTCGATGACGACACGGGTCGCATCCTTGGCACGCTGGCGTGCGTGAGCATGAGCCTCACGGTGCCGGGCGGCGCTCGGATGCCAGCGGGTGGCATTGCCGAAGTGGGCGTGCTGCCGACCCATCGCCGGCAAGGCATTTTGACGTCTATTTTGCGCGACCATTTCGCTGACGTAGTGAGCCGTGGCGAGTTGGTGTGCCTACTCAATGCCAGCGAGTCTTCGATCTATCCACGTTTTGGTTACGGCTGTTTTCACGACCGTTGGGCGTTCAAAATCGAAGCCCGCCGAGCCACGTATTTGCCCGGGCCTCAAGCCGTGTGTGACGCCGACCCTGGCTCGATCGCCATGCTGCCTGCAAACGAGTGGCTCGATGTTTTGCCGGCGCTCTATACGACACGAACGGGTGCCTACTCCGGCGGGGTTGATCACACCCCAGCCCGGTGGGCAACACACTTTTCGCCGAAAGCCGCCGAGCAAAATGGCAACACATCAGGCGTGTACGTGGTGGTTCACTACGACGAGCACGGTGTGCCCGATGGCTATGTGGCGTACGTTGGGTCGGGCACTTGGACTGACGGAATACTGCGCCAAACAGTCTCGGTGCGCGACCTTGTTGCGCTCAACCGCACAGCGTATTTGCGACTGTGGCGCGTGGTACTCGATCACGACATTGTGGACACTGTCGAGTTCTCGCGGGCGTCGGTTGACGAGTCGTTGCGATGGGCGCTGGCCGACCCGCGCCGACTGCTCACCACCGCCCACACAGACGGCCTGTACATCCGACTGGTCGACGTGCTCGGCGCGCTCAACGCTCGTACGTACCGAGTTGCGGGCTCTGGGCCGCTCGCGATTGCCGTGACCGACCGGCATCTGCCCAACAACAACGGGACCTATGTGTGTGCTGAAGGCATCTGGAGTCGGGCGAGCCTGGCCGACACCACCGCTGAGCTGAGCTGTGACGTCGGTGAACTCAGCGCCTCCTACCTCGGCGGCCAGTCATTTGTAGCGCTCGCCTCAGTTGGGCGGGTCACTGAAATCACGCCGGGCGCGGCGGCTCGTGCCGATGCAATCTTCCTCGAATACCCGCGCCCGCCGCACTCAGCAACATCGATCTAGCTCACCCTTTCTGCGGTTCGGCGGGTTTATCCGGCCCAGGGGATTTTTGGTGGGACGACGGTTTTGGTGCCGTTGGGGAGGGTGAATTCGGCGT
>JAYWAI010000120.1:0-6200 GCA_043782545.1 Acidimicrobiia bacterium | reverse complement strand
TCGTCAACTCGGCGCGACCTGGATCGTGATCTCCGGACCCACGGGCGTAGCTCCGCAAGCCCGCGACTTCGTCCAACAATTCGGCCAGGACTACCTCGGTCAATGAGCACTCTGACCGCAACCACGTTTTCGAGCCCCTCCGAATACGCTGCGGCCGTTGGCGAGTTCCTGCGAACCGACCCACAAGCCGCCCAATACCTCGGCTTTCGAGCCCACGGATTCGAACATTCCACCGACACACTCCAAGGCTTACAAGTTCTTTTATTTGATACCGGTTGGTCACGATTGGGGTGGCCGGAAACTGCCGGCGGTCTCGGGGGCGACCCACGATTTCGAGCCGCCCTATTTGAAACGTTGTGGCTCAACGACATTCAAATTCCCGAGCCGTACACGACGCTCGAGATCTTGGTGCCGGTGTTGCTCGTACATGCGCCGCACCTCGCAGATGCCTTCCTGCCATCGTTGCTGCGGGGCGACGAACGCTGGGCGCAGGCATTCTCGGAACCCGACGCTGGCAGCGACATGGCGTCGCTGCGCACTCGTTTAGACCCCGATGGCGACGGCTACCGACTCAATGGTCAAAAGGTCTGGTCAACCGGTGCCCACGTTGCGCATCGCAGCGTGCTGCTGGCCCGATCGGGCGGCCCTGGGCATCGCGGCCTCACGATGGTGCTAGTCGATTTGGATCAACCCGGCGTCGACGTTCGGCCTATTCGTGCGCAAGACGGCGACAACCATTTTTCGGAAATATTCCTCGACAATGTGTGGGTGCCCGGCGACCGGGTCATCGGTGAATTAGGCACCGGCTGGGCCGTTGCCATGTACATGTTGCAATGGGAACGAGGCGCGTGGGGCTGGATCCAGCAAGGTCGATTCCACAGTCGTTTACAACACAGCCTCGACATTGCCAGCGCCCACCAAGCCACACCGAATCCCGCCCATGCCCAAGCGCTCGGCAACGCGTATGTACTCAGTGCGGCGCTGCGTTTACAGACTCGCAACACTGTCGAGCGGCTCGCCAAGGAGGAGACGCTCGGGCCTGAAGTGTCGGTCGACAAGCTGCTGCTCATCGACGCCGAGATCTCCACGTGGGACGCCATTCGACAACACGTCGGGTCAGTTTTTGACACTGAAGAAAATTTACATTGGCTACGAGCCGAGTACTTCTTCAGTCGAGCCGCGCCAATCTACGGCGGCAGTCAAGAAATCCAACGAACCCTGGTAGCGCAGCGGGTTCTCGGCATGCCAAGGGAGGCGTAGCAATGGATGCTGAAACCACCGCCATGCTCCGCACGAGCCTCCAGAGCTTGCTGAAGGAAGCGACCGACCGACCACTCGCTGATCGACTCGCCGAACTCGGTTGGGCTGAAGTCGTAGCCGACGATCGCGCCACCGCGCTCGGATTGTTGTTTGACGTCAAAGGCGAAACTAACGCCGACGGCGATGCACTCGCCCCGTGTCTCCGCGGGCTCGCCACCGACGCAGTCACAGCCACCGGCCGATGGTTGGTGGCCGCCGAGCTCGTTGGTTTGGCTCGTCACGTTGTGCTCAACGCCGCTCAGTACACCAATGAACGTGTGCAGTACGGCAAAAAGATCGGCACATTTCAGGCTCTGCAACATCGCATTGCTAGCGCCTATTCGCTCGTCGTCGGCGCATCACATTTGGTCGAACAAGCCGGCCTTGACGGCGATCCGTTTACCGCTATGGTCGCCAAAGCCATGGCCGGTCGTGCGGCCGAATTTGCTTGCACCCAAGCCCAGCAGTGCTACGGCGCCATCGGGTTCACATGGGAGCACGAATTCCACCGTTATCTGAAAAGGGCCTACGAACTCGACCGCCTTTTCGGCGATTGGCGCACCCTCGAATTTGAGATTGGCATGACCCTGCAATCCACGGGAGTCGTGCCCCGAATCGGCTCATTGTGAGCCGATCGATCACGCTCGAATTTCCCCCCGAGGCAGAGGAATTTCGTCAGAGAGTAAAGGCATTCCTCACCGCGAATTTGCCCGCCGGTTGGAAGGGTCTTGGCACACTTGATCGTGAAGCAGCCGAGGCGTTTGCAGTCTCGTGGCGCCGCACGTTGGCCTCGAATGGCTTCATTGGCTTGACGTGGCCCGTCGAGTACGGAGGCGGCGGATTGACCAAACTCCACCAAGTAGTTCTCGCTCAGGAACTGGCGTTGGCCCGAGTGCCGCTGGGAATCGCGGCTGACACGACGAGCGTCAAGATGCTCGGCAACACGCTGGTACGGTGGGGCACCGAAGCCCAAAAGCACCAATACATCTCTCGCATCATCTCCGGCGATGACATTTGGGTACAGGGTTACTCCGAGCCGCAAGCCGGGTCTGATCTCGCCAGCGTGCAACTGCGCGCCGTGCGCGACGGCGACGAGTTCGTGGTGAACGGCCAGAAGCTCTGGACGTCACGGGGTATGGACGGTACGGGTATTTTCCTGCTCGCTCGCACAAATTTCGATGTGCCGAAACATCGCGGTATCACGTTCATGTTGTGCCCAATCCACACGCCGGGCGTCGAGGTACGAGCCATCAAAACTCTCACGGGCGATGAAGAGTTTTGCGAGGTGTTTTTCGTCGACGTGCGCATCCCCGTTGCCAACGTCGTGGGCGAAATCGACAGAGGCTGGGCGGTGGCCAACAGCTTGTTGGGTCATGAACGCGGCGAGGAAGCTGCCACCAATCCGATCTTTTTTCGTGCCGAACTCGACCGCATTATTGGGCTGGCCCGCGAACACCACGTGATCAACGATCCAGTTGTGCGGGACCGACTGGCGTGGTGCTACACGCAGGTCGAGATTATGCGCATCTCGGGATATCGCATTTTGACGCAGTATTTGCGAGACGGCGCGCTCGGCCCTGAAGCCTCAATTTCGAAACTGTTCTGGAGCGAGTACCACCAGAAAGCAGTCGACGTGGCCCTGTCTATTTTGGGCGCTGACGCTCTCGTGCGCAATGGACGGCACCCGTTCAAACACTTCCGCACCGATGAGCCAGGTGCCGACAACACGTCGAATTCGTGGATCGATGTGTTCCTGCTCAACGCCCGTAGCGGCACGGTGTATGCCGGCACATCACAGATCCAACGCAATATCCTGGCGGAAAACATTCTGGGTTTGCCAAAAGAACCTCAGGCCTAACTGGCCGTTAAGCCCAGCGAAATTCTGGGTCGCGCTTTTCCATGAAGGCGACCCTCGCTTCATCGGAATCGGCATGGCGTTTCACCCGGCCCGTGTAGTCCTGTTCGAGCCGGTAGCCGTCCTTGAGCGACATCGGCTCAACCCGGTTTGCCGACTCTTTCGCCAACCGCACCGCTATTGGGCTCTTACGCGAAATTGGATCAGCTAGCGCCAGCGCTGCGTCCAGAAGTGAAGCGACCGGCACGACGGCTTCGATGGCCCCACGGCGGTACAGCTCATTGGCCGACACAAACTCGCCAGTGAGGAACATGCGCTTGGCTAAGTGGACTCCCACCAACCGTTGCGCGTGACGAACGCCCCCGAGCACGCCCACGTTGATTTCGGTGAGCGCAAAACTGGCGTCGTCACTGGCCACCACCAGATCGCACGACGCCACTAGCACCACTCCGGCCCCAATGCACTTTCCGTGCACAGCAGCGATCACAGGAATCGCGCAGTCATACATCGAGAAGAAGCAGTCACGCACAACCCGCCCGGGATCGACCTGATAGCGAGCGTCGATCAGCGGCCCTTCGTCCTCGAAGCGACCGTCGGCGCGATAGCGCTTTGGCGAATCCTGCAAATCGACGCCGCCGCAAAACAATCGAGAGGCGGGGGCAGCCCTCAGGATCGCTACCGACGCATCACGCGACGCGCTCAGCGAGTCGAAGGTGGCGGCAATCTCGGCAAACATGTCGTGAGTGAGAGCGTTCACCGGCGGGCGATCGATCGTCACAAAAGCAATGCGGTTCTCGATCGTCACAGAAACAGTGTTCATAACAACTTGACACTACTGTCACGTTGGCCCACCGGTACGCTATGAACCCAATGGACAAGTCACCCGAGCCAACCCCCGCAATCAGTCGGCAACCGGCTCAGGAGCTAGGCCCTCGGGCGCTACGCACCATCGCCAACATATTGGATGCCACCCGCGACGTGTTTCTTACCAGCGGCTACGTGGGCACGACGATCGACGAAATCGCCAAGGGTGCTGACATTTCGAGGGCGTCGTTTTACACGTACTTTCCGTCCAAAAAGGAAGTGCTCGTGGCCATTGGCGAGCACGCCGCCCGAGAGTCGGCAACGCTGTTTGACCGGCTCGGGACCGCAGGATCCACTCGGGTCGGAATGCGGAAATGGGTCAGCGACTACTTCGAATTTCTGGATGTGCATGGCAGCTTCGCCTTTGCGTGGACGCAAGGTGCTGTGGATGACGAAGAGATCCGCACCGCCGGCATGAAACGACATCTCAAATTGTGTAAGAAATTCGGAGACGCGTTGGCGGCCACGGCCGGAAAGAATCGCGATGATGCTCAACAGCTCGGCCTCGTGATGACATCAACGCTCGAGCGTTCATGGTCCTATTGCCAGGTGTACGGCGACGCCATCGACGTCACCGACATCAAGCACCACGTCGCCGACGTCATGTGGGACGCCGCCCGCGCCAAGCCAAAGGCGTAGCGAATGAAAAGCGAATTCTTCGACCTACAACCAACCGCCGATACCACCCAGTTTTCTTGGACCCCCGACAGTCGCCTGTTGACACCGGCGAATTCGCTCCAGGGCGGCGCGGCCCTCGGCGCGGCCCTCACGGCAATGGAGAAGGTGACGGGCCGCCCAACAATTTGGGCCACCGCGCAATACCTCTCATTTGCACTCCACACCGAGCCGATCGACATCGCAGTGGCCGTCGAAGTGGGTGGACATAACACGTCACAAGCCCGCTGCGTGATGTCACGCGATGGCAGAGAAATCTTGACCGCCCACGCCGCGTTTGGGTCGCGACCGATGGAGCACGCTGGCGTGTGGAGCGTGCGACCCGACGTCCCCGGCCCCGATGACTGCGCGCGCTACAAATTTTTCGAAACCGGCCGGGGCCACTTGGGCGATCTCCTCGAAATGCGGCTAGCGCTGGGTCGTCAACTCGCTGACCTCGACGGCCAACACGGATCGGGAACCTCGGCGTTTTGGATACGTGCAGGGGCGGGAACTCGTCGTGTTTCGGCAGCCGAATTGGCATTCGTTGGCGACCTCATGCCACTGGGTTTCGCCGACGCCATCGGCCACGCGTTTGCGGGCAACAGCCTCGACAACACCGTGCGAGTCGGCGACCTAGTAGACACGGAATGGGTCCTGTTGGTATGTCACATCCAACAAGTCGTCAACGGTTTCGGGTATGGCTACGGCGACCTTTGGGCGCAAGATGGGACGCTGCTCGGCCAGGTGAGTCAGTCGTCGGTGATGCGCATGCACAAGCACATCAAGGCACTCGGCGAACAGGCACCCGACGCGTAAAGAGTTCGCGCCACTGTCGCCAAGCGTCGTATTCTCACGGGATGCAAATGGACTACTCAGTGACTCCCACGACCGCGTCGACGTCGGCTGATCGGATTGCCGCCATCCACGCCGACCCCGGTTTTGGTAAGCACATGAGCGACCACATGGTTCGCATCACCTGGAACGCAACGACCGGCTGGCACAACGCCGAAGTGGTGCCGTACGGGCCACTCATGCTCGACCCTGCCGCGGCAGTGTTGCACTACGCGCAAGAAATTTTCGAAGGCCTCAAGGCCTACCGGCACGCCGATGGCTCGATTTGGACGTTTCGTCCCGACGCCAACGCGGCCCGCTTCAATCGGTCAGCGGCGCGAATGGGCCTGCCGGCCATGCCAGCCGACATGTTCATTGACGCCATCCAACAGCTCGTTTCCATCGATGCCGATTGGGTGCCCGGCGGCGGCGAAAAGAGCTACTACCTTCGGCCGTTTATGTTTGCCTCAGAGGCCTTTCTGGGTGTGCGCGCCGCAGAGACAGTCACGTTTCTCGTCATTGGTTGCCCGGTCGGCCCGTACTTTTCTGGCGGCGTGCGACCAGTCAGCATCTGGGCGTCTGACCAATACACACGCGCTGCCCACGGCGGAACCGGGGCGGCAAAATTCGGCGGCAACTACGCGTCTGGCCTCATCGCGCAACGCGAAGCGGCCGACCACGGCTGCGAACAAGT
>JAYWAI010000119.1:0-2357 GCA_043782545.1 Acidimicrobiia bacterium | reverse complement strand
TGGTTTCACATATGCCAAATCACTGCGTCGACTTGTAACCTAGGGGTATGTCTTCGACCTCGACCGAGCTGGCTATTACAATTACCGAATCCGCTCACGCGAAAATTGTCGGTCTCTTGGCGGCGGAAGATCAGCCAGAGGAGTTGGGTCTGCGACTCGAGGTCGTTGGATCCAATGGCGTCGAATACGCCTACGACTTGTCATTTGAAGAAATTACTGCTGTTGTCGAAGGTGACCTAGTCGAGTACAACGATGGTCTCTGCGTGATCGTCGAGGCCTCCAGCGTGGACAAATTGCGCGGTGCCACGCTCGATTTGCCGAGCAACGGAGGTGGCGGATTAGTGCTGCGGAACCCCAACCGGCCAGGTATGTCGAATCGAAACGGTGGGCACATGCCTGAGCTCGCTGGCAGCATCGAAGAAAAGGTTCGCACGCTGCTTGATTATCAAATCAACCCGTCGCTCGCTGGGCACGGCGGCTTTGCTGAACTCATCAAAGTTGACGATACCGAGGTGTATTTGCGCATGGGTGGCGGCTGCCAGGGCTGCTCAATGTCGGCGGCGACCATGCGCCAGGGCATCGAGACCACGATTGGTCAACTGATCCCAGAGGTCACCAAAGTGATCGACACCACCGATCACGATCACGGCGAAAATCCGTACTACCAATAACGCTCGGAGGCGGGTGCGCTAGAGCGGCCCAACGATTTCTCGAACTCTGTTGTTGGAATAGTCTGCGAAGAGCAAGTCACCGTTGATGGCGAACGCCATCTGGAATGGGTTCTGGACGAGCGCTCCCGTGGCCGAACCGTTGTCGCCTGTTGATCCGCCCGTGCCACTTCCGCTGACTTGACTGACTGTCAAAGCGGTCGTGTCAATCTTTCGGATACACGCACCGTTCCATTCTGAAACGAATATATTTCCAGACGCGTCGGTCACCGCATCAGCGGCGAGCGCGAGCACCAGCCCCGACACCGGCCCTGTATAGCTGCAGGCAGAGGCGGTCCCCGGTCCGGTCCCGGCCACCGATGAAATTTTCCCAGCCGAGACCTTGCGAACGCACGCTCCGGTGTACTCAGCGATCAGCATGTTGCCAGCAGCGTCGAAACTCAAGCCGAGCGGATTGCTCAATACTGCGGCCGTGGCAGTGCCCGTGGCCGTACATCCGGTCGTGGCTCCTCCGCCGGCGAATTGCGAAATCACACCCCCAGAAAGTTTGCGCACGCAGTTCATCGTGAAGTCCGAAAAATACACCGCCCCGGATGAGTCCACGGCGAGCCCGTAAGGACTTTGCACCTTCAATCCCGTCGACGCACCGGCATAATTGCAGGCGGTCGACGCCCCGCCACCCGCCGCGGAGGTGATATTCCCACCTGACAATTTGCGAATGCACCCAAAGCTGTCGCCGATGAATACGGCACCGGTGCTGTCCACAGCCAGCGAATAGACGGCCGTCATTTTGACGCCCGTGGCAACGCCTGAGTAGTTGCATGCGGTACTCGCTCCACCTCCCGCGGCCAGAGTTATCACGCCGGCAGCGCTGATGGCGCGCACCCGGCCGCTGCTATCGCCGACGTATGTGATCTTGTTCACTGAATCCACGGCCACCGACCACGGATTTTGCAGAGTCGCCGCGGTTGCTTGCCCGCCATCGCCCGTGGTGCCAGAGACGCCCGTGCCCGCCATAGCGTAAATCGCTCCTGTGCATCGGTTGGTAACCATTTCATTCGAGTAGCCGCTCGTCCAAGCTGTCGACTTCTTCGCTTGCGCGACGTAGTACTTCAAGGTCGTCGAATTGGCGTCGTTGGCGGTCAAGGCGGCGGCGCCCACCGTCGATTGGCGCACCGTGTAGCCGGTGCCGGTCGTGGGTGAGCCTAAAAGGTCGTAACCACTCGGTGCCACAAGCGATGGGTTCGTCCACGTGAATTTGACATTGGTGCTCGACGTCCACGCGCATGCCAACGATGACGGAGCGGCCAGCGTGCCAGTGGCATTGGTGTTCGACGTTGCCTGGCTGCCGTTAAATGAAGCGAACGCCTTTGTCGCCCCCAGAATGCTCACGACGAGCACCCCGGCCCCCACAATCGCCAGTGGTGCTCGAGAAAAGCCGCGAGGTTCGTCGCCATCGGTCCAAATCCACACCATGCCAAACATGAGAGCAATGAGACCAATGGTGACGACCACGATGAGTCGCACGAGCGGGTCGGCGAACCACCTCAGCGGCGTGCCCAATCGAGGAAACACCTTTGCCAACGTCCATACCTTGGCGCCTTTCAATTTCACTGCCCATGGGTCGCTCACGTTGTTGGCGTCGCCCTTGGTCTTGAACACCTTTTCGCCTCGGTCGGTCTTTATTTC
>JAYWAI010000118.1:0-6238 GCA_043782545.1 Acidimicrobiia bacterium | reverse complement strand
ATGAGCGGGTCAAGTTGCGTGAAAACGAGGCGCTTGGCGTGAAGTTGCGGGCCGAAATGGCACCAGTGCAAGCGACCAGAGCCGACCTTGGTCGCACCCAAAAGCGATTTGAAGACGAGGTGGCCACGGTTGCTGCCAAGCGCGCCGACATCGATAAGAAGTTGTACTCCGGCACCATTACCAACCCGAAAGAACTTCAGGCGTTTCAGCTTGATGAAGAAAGCTTGGATCGCCGGCGCAGCCATCTAGAAGACGAAGAGCTCGATGTGATGTTGCAGCTCGAACCGATCGATGAACAACTGGTCGCGCTTGCTGCTCGGCAAGTTGAGCTTGACCATATTGGTGCCGCGTTGCGCGTCGCTGCCGCCGAGGCCGACGTGGCCATCGACGCTGAACTTGTGTCGCTCAGAGCGCATCGAGCCGAGCTTGTGCCGGCGATTGATGGCGAATTGATGGCGCTCTACGACCAGCTTCGCGTTCGGCTCAACCCGGCCGTTGCACCGTTGAAGGGATCTACCTGTGGCGGGTGCCATTTGAGCATTCCAGCCAAAGAACTGGACGCCATCAAACATCAGCCCGCCGACGCGCTCATTCAATGTGAACAGTGCAGTTGCATCCTGGTGCGGTAACCGGTGCTGTTCTGGTTTTTGGGCACCGCGTTGGTGTCGGTGTGGTTCGTTTTTCGGGACGCCAGAATGCCCCGATTTTGGATCTTGATCGGGGCAATTGCGCCCGATGTGGTTGATGGCATTGGGTTTCGGGGGGCCGCGGTAGCTCACTCGATGGTGGTGGCTGTGGCCTTGTTGACGGCGATCATGCTCGGCACTATCGGTCGTCGATCGACTCGCAAGCGTTTGCTGGGCGTGCCGATTGGTTGGTTTTTGCACCTCGTCTTTGATGGAGCGTGGGGCAATGCGGCGTTGTTTTGGTGGCCAATTGGTCGCGCTCATTTGGGGCGTTCGCCGCTGCCCAGTTTTGATCGCCCTTGGTGGCTGATCGCAGTGATGGAGGTGTCAGGATTCCTGATGGTGCGCTACACGTATGAACTCTTTGACAAGGCTGACCTGAGGGTCGATCAGCCCACGCCGTCATGCTGATTTTCGTGCGCCATGGGCGAAGCACCGGGAATGCCCAAGGACTGTTGGTGGGCCGAGCTGACGTGTCGTTGAGTGAGGTTGGGCGCGCTCAAATCGAACGGCTAGCCGGCGCGTTGCCCACTATCGATCGAGTGATATCCAGTCCGTTGCAACGCACGCGTGACACCGCGGCGGCGCTGGGGTTTCCTGTCGAGATCGATGAGCGCGTGGTCGAAGTCGACTACGGCGTCTATGACTTGCTCCCGCTGGGGGATGTGCCGGCTGATGTGTGGACCCAGTGGCGAACCGACTTTGATTTCGTGCCGCCGAGTGGCGAATCGATGCGGGCTATGGGCATGCGCGTCGTCGAGTTTTGTGAAAATATATCTGATCTAGCGGCAACGCAAAACATTGTCGTGGTCAGCCACGTCTCACCCATCAAGGCTGCGGTGGCATGGGCGTTGGGCGTGCCCGATGATTCGGCGTGGCGTCTCCACGTGGATCAAGCGTCGATCACAAGAATCAGCATTGGCGCTCGGGGGCCGGTGTTGCATTCCTTTAACGAAACCGGCCACCTTGACGGCATTGGATCGTGACCTACAAGTCGACCAGGGTGGCCCTCGGCGTGGCGCTGCCGCTGTGCATGATTGCCCTTATTTCGACGACCTTGTTTAACGCGCGTGGGCGAGTCGCCAACACGATCGCTGTTGGGTGGGACTCGCACAGATTGGCTGATACGTCGATGTCATGGAACGCGTTGCAGTTGGTGACTGGTGGTGTGGCCGCGGCCGCCGCGGTCGGGCTGGTGGTGATTGGGTGGAGGACCCAACGCAGCCGCCGCGGTGTTGTGGCAATCGCCGGGGTATGCGGTGCGGGCGGCAGCCTGGCGGCTCTGGCGGCTTGGACGTTTACGGTGGCCAATCTGGACCTCAACGACTGGCACGACAGTGCCGAGCCGCCATCTGGTCGGCTCGTCAAGATTGTCATTGGCTCCGTCGCCGTCGGACTCGTGTGCGCCTGGATGACCTCCCGCCTCACGGACTAGCAATTTGACGCTCGTCTATTCGTGTCACGACGGCACCACTTTGCGTTGGCACGATATGGGCTAGTGGAAATCGGACAACATTGCCCACCTCTACTTAGGCGCGGACAAGACGGCGCCCGCGTCGGAACGTGAAAAATGCACGACAAGCGCCACGTCCGGATCGTCGGCAATAAATCAAGCTGTGTCGTCTGTGCACACGAGTTCCGTCCCAAGCACGAAGGAGACGCCCGGCGTTGGCGCGGACCGGTCGAATCCCGTACCTCTCAACACCGATACTCCCTTGGACGCCGAGTGGTCGCTCAAAGTGACCTCGGTGAATTTTGATGCCACTGCGGAAATTGTGGCGGCGAATCAATTCAACAAACCGCCGTCGGACGGCAAGAAGTACGTTTTGGTGAACTTTGAGGCCAAATACACAGGCACGAAAAAGACAGCTCCGTATGCGCTGACACTTCGTGTCGTCGGGAAGGCGACAAACGTGAGTATCACCGGGTCGGAAAATTTCGTCGTGTCGCCTCACTTTCTTGACGTAACGCAGGATGTGTGCTCAGGAGCAGCGCTGGTCGCCGACAAGGAATTTACCGTTGCCGTTGCAGACCTAGATTCACTGTGCTGTACGCAAGCGCCAGCCGTGAGGCCGACATTTTCTTCGCCCTTCGCTAACGCTTCGGTTCTGCATTGTTAGCATTGCCGCCCAAAATGGTTCTTCGTCAAATCACTGCGATCAACCGACCCGGCCTGGTCGCGCCCGGTGACTTAACCATCTAACAGAGCGAGAAAATCGACTCCGCTCATCAATTCAATTTTCGAACCCTTGTTTCGCATTGCTAGTGCTTTCTTCGACTTGGAGCTCATCGCAGCACCTGGTGCAAGTTTCCTCGGATCGATGTCACCAACTACGAGGATGTCGGTGTCAATCCGTGGTGTGTCGTGGTGTACTCCGCCCTGCATTGCTAAGCCGTAAATGGCTTGATTGCGGGTGACACCTTCTGGCAGAATGCCAGTGATTGAGACGTGTTTCTGAAAGAACGCCCCGTCTTGGTCGGCGTCATAGTTGATAGTCGGCGGCTCGTTGTGCACATAGTTTCTAAATTGCGGTGTGGCCCTCGAACCGCTCCACAGCCCAGCCTCAAGTCGGCCCCACTTTACGTTGCAATGACTCAAAAGATCGTCGATAGACTCAGTTTGCGTTCGCCCGGCCAACGCGATCGCTACCTCTGCCGCTGCCAGCGCATCTGCGAGCGCGTCGTGGTGATTGGGCAGAGAAATACCGAGTTCCATGGCACAATATGGAAGCGAATAGGAACCGAGGTCGAGCACGCGTTTCGCAAGCATCCATGTGCACCCGTACTGAATTTGAGGCCACGCAATTTCAGATAGGTCACAAGCGTTCCTTATAACGCCAATGTCAAAAGCCGCGTTGTGCGCCAAAACCGGAAGGCTCCCGATTCGCTCCAAAATGTTTGGGAGCGTTTCAGCGAATCGAGGACTGTTCTCAACGTCTTGGGGTCGTATCCCATGGATACGGATGTTGAAAGAATCGAACGAGTCGGCAGCCTCGGGTGGTCTCATTAGTTGGGAATAATTTCGGACGATCTTTCCGTCTTCGACCACCACAACGCCGACAGAGCACGGTGAACCTCGTTGGTGGTTCGCTGTCTCGAAATCAACTGTTGCAAAATTTATCGCCACTAGAGTGCCAATCCATTTGCATCGACGTTAACGCCGTACCGCTCGAGCTGTTTGCGAGCGGAGACAGCGGTCTCAGGGGCGAAGCGCAGCAAGGATCGCACCAATTGCTTGTCATCCCAATCGCTCCAATCGGTTGACCCTCGCAGCCTCGTCAGTCCAACGGAAAATCTCGTGAGACCGATCCGCTCACCGCCGCTGGTCAGGCGAGCCTCGACAGCAGCGATGCCGCGATTCAATTGTCGGGGTACTGGATCGGTGGCCCCGACTATGGGCTTGCCCCGAAACGGCTCTGCCAGGCGATCGGCAGCGTCAAGAAGCTCCTCATCGCTTTGAGTTTCTGAATTACCGATGACCTCGGCGAGCAGCGATACGTATGGCCGCGATGTGGCCACATGGATCGCCCCGAGAGTGGATGAAAGTGCACTTAGAATTGGACTACCTCCGAGGTTCAAAGCCGCTGTGGGGCGCCGCTCGGTCACGCCCACAACTGACTTCATGGGAGCGACGGCGTTGCACCTTCTGAGTAGCTCGAGTACGTCGTCGACGGTCCTGGTTGGCATCGTGGCCCAAACTTCTGCACGGATCGGTCTGCCGTAAAGGCGACCGGCTTCGACAGTCAATACCTGCCACAGCGTATCCAGCTCCGCTCGCAGCGGACGCCAATCCCAATAGGCATGGCACGAATCGTTTACCCGCATTCCGTAGACCTTGCGAACATGTGCAAACAAGTGGAGTGGGTCCCTTGTTTCAAAACTAGGGTCATAGCCGCGTCGACCGATTGACTCGACAACGTCCAAGTAGACACTCACATCTGGAACGCTAGCCCCTTCAAATCCCGAATTGGGCGACTGTGTTAGCGGGCCATTCAGAAATCTTGAAAGCGCCTTGACATGTTGGCTCCGGCTTTTCTCCGTTTGACGTTCGTACAGTTGGCCCCGCCGCGGCGGGCAATCGATCACGATTGCGTTGACGTACGGCGCCGGTCTCAACGTCAATCGAGGATGGGTAGGTGAGTCGGCCTGTAAGCGGGGTTCTGTGCACCGGTCGGTTTCCCGATTCGGATAGGTGACCATCCATCTATGCAACCTACCTGGAGAGTGCAAGCCGAAACTTGCCACGGGCGTACTCTCACACTTGGTCTTGCTCCGAGAGGGGGTTGCCGAGCCGTGCGGGTCACCCCGCACGCTGGTGCGCTCTTACCGCACCGTTTCACCCTTACCACACTGCCGAAACAGCGTGGCGGTCTGCTTTCTGTTGCCCAAACCGACAGGTCGCCCCGCCCTGACTCACGCCAGCTCTCTTGCCCGAGGAGCCCCGACTTTCCTCAATACGCACTCTCGAAAGCGTGTGTACTGCGGCCACCCGGCCGACTCACCGTGGCGGCAGTGTACTCAAATTGGCGTTATGGCTTGGGGTCGAGGGTGGTGACTACCGACGGCACAATGCTGGGAATCGCCGTGGTCGAGGGGAGCGGATTTCCGCTCACGGGAATTCGATCGTCGTGCTTCACCGTGCACCCCGTCAGCCCGCCCGCGGCGACGCCGAGCAGCGACAGTGAAAGAACGATTTTTGCTATCCGGGTGGGGGTTGTCACGGCAATCTCCTTGGCGACCTGGTGCCGTAACGATAGCGACCGCAGTGCGTTTGGTTGTACTTCTTCGATGTCGAGGTTTCGAAACCGTTCGAGCACTCAAAAATCAAGAGCGCTGAGATCGCTATGCCAACCTGCGGCACGCCTCACGGCATCGTGCCACCGGTCGCGTTGAGCGTCGCTGTCGGGCGCTGGCTCCACGGTGTGACTGGGGACGTAGGCAGCCCTCAGGTCGTCCAATTTTGACCACATACCGGCGGCGAGGCCCGCCAAAAAACCAGCACCGAGCGCGGTGGCTTCGAGCACCGGGCTCACGTCGACGGGGCGTCCCGAGGTATTGGCGAGGGCTTGCACAAACGTGGGATTTGCGCTCATGCCGCCATCAATTCTCAAGCGGCTAATGCTCAGCCCAGTGTCGCTCTCGGCTGCGTCAACGAGATCGACGCCACGCTGCGCCACGCCTTCCAGTACCGCACGAACGATATGGGCACGAGTGGTGCCACGTGTGATACCGAACAGACCGCTGCGGGCGCCGTAGTCCCAGTGGGGCGTGCCGAGGCCCATGAGTGCGGGCACGTACACCACGCCATCGGTGTTGTCGCACTGGCTGGCGATGTCGTGCGACTCGGCCGCGTTGGAGATAATGGCGAGGTCGTCGCGCAGCCACTCCACGTTGGTACCTGCCGACAGCATGATGGCTTCTGCACCCCACACGACGTCGCCGTCGATGTCGGATGTGACGATGGGGAAGCAGCCGTTTGTGGCACGAGACGCAAATGGTGGGCGATCCCCCAGAACAACGTCCAGCATGCCGCCAGTACCGAAGGTAATTTT
>JAYWAI010000117.1:0-16688 GCA_043782545.1 Acidimicrobiia bacterium | reverse complement strand
GCGGCAAAGATTTCATCCCGACATTCTTGCGTGTACTGGTTGTCTGGCTTGGCTCTGTTAGGTTCCGCGGTACACACGAATCGGTTACCGGGGGGTTTTCGATGACGGACGTAATTGTTGGACATAGCGAAGAAGTCGAGCCAGAAGAGCTTCACCGCGTGGTGTTGCGCTTCGCCGGTGACTCCGGCGACGGCATGCAACTCACGGGAGATCGCTTCACCAGCGTGAGCGCCACCTTCGGCAATGATCTCTCGACGTTGCCCGATTTTCCTGCCGAGATCCGAGCTCCTGCTGGCACTGTCAACGGCGTGTCGAGTTTTCAGGTACACATCAGTGACCATGACATTACGACGCCGGGCGACGCCCCCAGCGTGCTGGTAGCGATGAATCCCGCCGCGCTCAAAGCCGACCTACACCGCCTCGAGCCTGGCGGCACGCTGATCGTGAATAGCGACAATTTCGAGCCACGCGATTTGGCCAAAGCTGAGTACACCAGCCATCCGCTCGAAGACGGCTCTCTTGATAGTTACAACCTCATCAAAGTGCCGATGACCATGCTCACCAAAGAGGCCGCGCTGCCCCTCGGCGTGAAGTCTCGCGACGCCGAGCGCAGCAAAAACTTCTTCGCTTTGGGTCTCATCTCGTGGCTGTATTCGCGCCCAATCGACGAGACGTTGAAATGGATCGACGAACGATTCGCCAAGGTCGAACTGGTGCGTGCGTCGAATCGTGCGGCATTCATGGCCGGGCACGCCTTTGGGGAAACTACCGACGCATTCCCCCGGCCATTCATTGTGCGGCCCGCCCAATTGCCACCCGGCGAATACACCAACGTGAGTGGGAATACGGCGCTGGCATGGGGTCTGGTGGCCGCTGGCCAATTGGCCAAGCTGCCCATCATGTTGGGTTCGTATCCAATTACCCCGGCCAGCGACATTTTGCACGAGCTCAGCAAACACAAGAACTTCGGCGTACGTACCTTCCAGGCCGAAGACGAGATCGCGGCGATTGGTTCAGCTCTCGGTGCGGCGTTCGCAGGGCACCTGGGTGTGACGTCAACGTCAGGCCCAGGCGTGGCGCTCAAAAGCGAGACCATGTCGCTGGCGATCAGTTTGGAGCTGCCGTTATTGATCATCGACATTCAGCGAGGTGGGCCATCGACGGGCCTTCCGACTAAAACCGAAGCGGCCGATCTGAATATTGCTCTGTATGGACGCCACGGCGAATCGCCTTTGCCGATCGTGGCCGCCTACTCCCCCAGCCAGTGTTTCCACGCCGCCATCGAGGCCGTGCGTCTCGCCCTCAAATACCGCACGCCAGTGGTGCTCCTAAGCGACGGTTATTTGGCCAATGGCGCGGAGCCGTGGCTCCTGCCCGACATCGAATCGCTACCCGATATCAGCGTAAGTTTCGCCACCGAAATGAACCACACACTCGACGACGGTACCGAAGTGTTCTTCCCCTACAAGCGCGATCCCGACACGTTGGCGCGTCCGTGGGCAATACCCGGCACACCGAAATTGATGCATCGCGTGGGTGGCATCGAGAAGGAAGACGGCTCGGGCAACATCAGTTACACGCCCGACAATCACGACAAAATGGTGCGCTTGCGCGCCGCAAAAATTGCCGGCATCGCGAACGACATTCCGCTGGCCGAAGTGGCCGGCGATGCCGATGCCGACACCTGCATCGTGTCGTGGGGCTCAACCTGGGGGGCCGTAGGCGAGGCGACAAAACGAGTGCGGGCTTCAGGAGAAAAGGTGGCATGGATACACCTCACGCACCTGTCGCCGATGGCCAGAAACTTGGGTGCGTTGCTCGCCCAGTACCCCAAAATTTTGGTGCCGGAAATGAACTTGGGCCAACTGTGTCGCCTACTGCGCGCTGAGTACCTCGTGCCCGCCACGTCACTCAGCAAGGTGCAGGGCACGCCTTTTACCGCTCGAGAACTTGAAAAGACAATCACGACGTTTATCGCAACTGGAGCCTTGGCATGAGCGACACCATCACCCTGACCACCAAAAAGGATTGGACGAGCGACCAAGAGGTGCGCTGGTGCCCCGGCTGCGGCGACTACGGCATTCTGCAAGCCGTCCAACAACTCATGCCGGAGTTGGGCATCGAACCTCACAACACCGTGTTCATTTCCGGCATTGGATGCTCGAGCCGGTTCCCGTACTACATGAATACCTACGGGATTCACAGCATCCACGGTCGCGCTCCAGCCATAGCCACCGGTTTGGCCATTGCCCGCCCCGATCTGGACGTATGGGTAGTTACCGGCGACGGCGACGGCCTGTCGATTGGTGGCAACCACCTCATCCACGCCTTGCGCCGCAACGTAAATCTCACGATTCTCATGTTTAACAATCAGATTTATGGACTCACGAAAGGCCAATTTTCCCCCACCAGCGAAGTTGGAAAAGTCACCAAGTCGACTCCCATGGGCTCCCTTGATGCACCGTTTAATCCGCTCTCGGTTGCCCTCGGCGCCGAGGCAACTTTTGTGGCCCGCACGCACGACACAGACCGAAAACACATGATGGAAATTTTCCGCCAGGCACACGCTCACGTGGGGGCATCGTTCGTGGAGATCTATCAAAACTGCAACGTCTTCAATGACGGGGCGTTTGATGATTTACTGGTGAAAGATCGTCGCGCCGACATGCTCATCCAGCTCCATCATGGCGAGCCAATTCGCTTTGGTGCCGACAACGACAAGGGCGTGGTCATGGGCTCGGACGGTCAGTTACGAATCGTGTCGGTAACCGAAGTCGGCGAGGCGGCGCTGCTCGTACACGACGAACGCCGCGAAGATCCTTCACTGGCCTTTGCGTTGGCCCGCCTGAGCCGTGACGTTCACTCGCCGACGCCAATGGGCGTGTTCCGTAGCGTCGAACGGCGTGAATACGCCAGCGCTGTTGCCGCTCAGCTGGTGGAGGCGTCCACCAAAAAGGGACCCGGCAATCTCAGCGAATTGCTGCGAAGCGCCGGCACATGGATGGTTGACCGACCGATTTGAGGCCTGGGGGGATATTAGCTATCTCGCGGCGCGGACAGCCTCAATGAGTTCGTCCGTCTGACGATAGGTCAGGCCCGCGACCGCACGGTGGGCATAGCGAATGATGCCCGATCCGTCGATCACAAATGCGCTCCGACGCGGGAATCCGAGCGGGCCCAAACAGCCATAGAGCCCAAACACTTTCTTGTCTTCATCGGCCAGCAACGGAAATTTGAAGCCACCCTGTTTGGACGAGAACGTTTCGTGGCTCTCAACGCCTTGAGGGCTAATCGCCAGGACTTGAGCGCCAACAGATTCGAATTCGGCCAAATTCGTGTTGTAGCTGCAGAGCTGCTTGGTGCACACCGGTGTGTTGTCGCCAGGGTAAAACACCAGCACCACCGGTGACCCAGCGAATTCCGACAGTGCATACGACCTGGCACCAGTGCCGGGCAGTGAAAATTCTGGAGCCTTGTCGCCGATACCTATGGCCATGTCATACCTCCAAGAGGTCCAGAATCGACTCTGGAATATCGAAATTGGTGTACACGTCTTGCACATCGTCGTGATCATCCAGAAGGTCCATCAGCCGGAGAATTTTCTTGGCATCGTCGACGTTGTCGACGTCGATTGTATTCGATGGCACCATGGCCAGATCGGCCGAGTCAACGGTAATTTTGGCAGTTTCAAGCGCATCCTTAACCGCCATTGTCGCCGACGGGTCACACAGCACCCGCCAGAATTCGCCGTCATTATCGATGTCATCGGCACCGGCCTCGATGGCAATCATCATCACATCGTCCTCGGCGAAAGACATCGGCACGGTCACTACCCCGCTGCGTTTGAATTGCCACGCCACCGCGCCGGGCTCAGCCATCGAGCCACCGCCCTTAGAGAAAATACTGCGGATCTCGGCCCCGGTGCGGTTGCGGTTGTCGCTGAGCACATCGACCAGAATCGCCACACCGGCAGAGCCATACCCCTCATACATGATCATTTCGTAGTTAACGCCTTCGAGCTCGCCCGTGCCCCGCTTGATGGCTTTCTCGATGGTGTCAATCGGCACCGACGACGAACGGGCTTTGGTGAACATGGTGCGCAACGTGGCGTTGGACTCCATGTCCCCGCCGCCAGACCGTGCCGCCACCTCAATTTGGCGAATAAGTTTCGCAAACAACTTTCCGCGAGCCTTATCTTTAGCGCCCTTCTGATGCTTGATGGTGGCCCATTTGGAATGACCTGACATTGCGAAACCTCTCGTTGATTCTTACTCGCGCACCGTAGCCAAAGAATTGGCGACGAGCTGCAAAAACATTTGATGGATTCTGACATCTCCGGTCAGCTCGGGGTGGAACGCAGCCACCAAGATGTTGCCTTCACGGCACAACGCCGGTCGCCCCCCAATGGTCGCCAAGGTGACGACTTGCGGTCCGACCGATTCAACTATCGGCGCTCGAATAAAAACGACTGGAAATTCTGGGACGTCGAGGCCGACTACAGGTGTTGTCTCTTCAAAAGAATCAATCTGGCGACCATATCCGTTGCGGCGGGCCACCACATCGATGGCACCGAAGAAGCGTTGATCCGGACGTCCGTCAAGGACGTCTCGAGCCAACAGGATGAGCCCAGCGCACGTACCAAGCGCAGGCATCCCCATTTGGAGACGATCGGCGATGGCGTCAAAGAGCCCCGACGACTCCAGCAACATCGACATTGTCGTGGACTCGCCACCCGGTAACACCAGCGCGTCAATACTGGCAAGTTGATCTGGGGTGCGCACGAGATCGGCGACTACGCCGAGTCGACCGAACGCCGCGACATGGGCGTCAAAGGCCCCTTGAAGCGCCAAAACACCGATACGAGGTGAAGTCACAATAGCCAGCCCCTGGGGGTTGCATGACGACTGTCACCAACCGCGTTCGGCAAATTTGATCGTGTCATCCATGCCAATGCCGGTCATTGGGGCGCCCAAGCCGCGCGAGACTTTGGCGAGCAGGTCGGCGTCGCGGAAGTGAGCGGTGGCCTCCACAATGGCCCGAGCTCGCGGTGCGGGATCGTTGCTCTTGAAGATGCCCGAACCGACGAAGACCGCCTCGGCACCGAGCTGCATGGCCAACGCCGCGTCGGCCGGTGTGGCGATGCCTCCTGCACAAAACAATGGCACCTGCAATTTGCCTGTTTCGGCAATTTCTTGCACCAGCGGCAACGGCGCTTGCAGCCGCTTGGCCCACTCAAACAGTTCAGCAGAATCAGCTTGCGTAATCTTGCGTATGTCGCCCAAAATCGAACGCAGATGGCGCACAGCTTCCACAATGTTGCCGGTCCCTGCCTCGCCTTTGGAACGGATCATGCAAGCGCCTTCGCTGATGCGTCGCAGCGCTTCACCGAGGTTGGTGGCTCCGCAAACAAAAGGAACGGTGAACGCGAACTTGTCGATGTGATGCGTCTCATCGGCCGGGGTGAGCACCTCGGATTCGTCGACATAATCGACGCCCAACGCCTGTAAGATTTGCGCCTCCACGAAATGGCCAATACGGGCCTTGGCCATCACAGGAATCGTGGTGACTGCCTTGATGCCGTCAACCATTTCTGGGTCGCTCATGCGCGACACGCCACCATCGCGGCGAATGTCGGCGGGTACCCGCTCGAGAGCCATGACGGCGACCGCTCCGGCGTCTTCAGCAATCTTGGCCTGGTCGGCGTTGACGACGTCCATAATGACGCCGCCCTTGAGCATTTCTGCGAGTCCGCGTTTAACGCGAACTGTTCCGGTGGAGTGACTGTCCATGGTCAAAGTCTAGGGGTTAGGAGCCCAGGAGTTGAACGGAATTGCCTTTGGCCAACTCCACGATCGTCTGCCCGGGGAGCAGTTTGATCACGCCACCTTTTGGATCCGTCAGATGCCACGTGTCAGATACTGAGGCCCGAGTCCACGATCCGTGAATCACCGAGCCGCCTGATAGGACCCACACTTCGCCGGAGCCGACGCCGTGGGCTTCGGGCGACACTGGGTAGTAGACAGCTGGCGTGTAGGTCGTGAACGCCACTACGACGTTGGTCGGCGCAATGGGGTTGCCGGCCTCATCTTCGTGAACCGAGCCGTTGGACTTATAGCGCTTGTATTTGTTGATCGACCTATCAAACTTGTACGTCAGCGTATTTTCACCAACGGTGACTTGCACGTCGGGCACCGGCAGTGCGCCAGAACCTTCTGGTGCGGTCACGCCCTGCTTGACGAAATCGAAAATCGCATGAGGGGCCTTGGAGTCTTTCTCGGCCGATGCCCACTCGTCGGACACCTTGACGAATTCGGTGTTGGAGTTACACCGCGAACCTGAGCGGTAATACATGCCACCGAAGCTGGACTCTGCGCTGCGATCCTGCACGTTCGTGTTCCGGATAATTTCGTGCACACTCGGATTGCCACCCGACCACGCCAAAACTGGCCGATTGAACATTTCGAGATACTGAGCGTCGGTGCCTCGGCCCGAACGAATAGGTCCAATAGCTCCTGGATCCTTTGAATGAAACGCAGCAAAGAAGCGAGTGATATCGCCTTCGGCAATTTCTTCTGTGATCACGTCGGCTTGGCTTAAACCAACTTGCGGCCGTGCGCAACTGTCATTGGAAATTTTGGCCACGACGGCTGGCCGTCCGGTGATATTCATCTCCACGAAAGTCACCGGCACACCCGTGAGCGGCCACACCGGACCGTCGGGTTTCACGGTCGTCGTGGTAACGCTCGTCGTGGTCGTTGTCGAGGATGTCGTGGTAGCCAGCGTGGTGGAAGTTGAGGGCTTCGTTGTCGTGGTTACGGCTTTGGAACTCCCGCTACAAGCACTGGCAACAAGCGCAATCGGCGCGGCGATACACAAATACAGACGTGTTTTCAATGGATATTCCTAACAGTTATGTCTCGTCGATCGGCCTACATCTCGCGTAGGGCGGCGATCCGTTCCTCAAGTGGAGGGTGGGTGTCAAACAAACGATTCAGGCGAGACAGTTTGCCTTCTTCTTCGACACGCGCCAACGGCGATTCAATCCACATGTGGGCCGTGGCACGGGACGCCGATGAAGTAACAGTCGTGTCGTCGCGCAATTTTTCGAGGGCAGAAATGAGCCCAGGCGGATATCGGGTAATTTCAACCGCGCTGGCGTCGGCGAGTGACTCACGTCGACGCGACACGGCAAACTGCATTATCTGGGCAATGAACGGTGATACCAAAAGCAGGATCACGCCCAAAATGGCAAAGAGTGCAAACGCGCTGGAATCGTTGTCGCGATCGTCCCGTCGTGTGCGTCCGCCTCCCCACCACATCATGCGGATAGCAAAATCGCTCATCAGCGCAATGACACCCACCATGGTTACCGCAAGCGTGTTGACCAAGGTGTCGTAATTCTTGATATGACTGAGTTCGTGGGCCAACACCCCTTCGAGTTCCACCCGATTCATCATGCCCAAAAGCCCAGTCGTCACGGCAATAGCGCCGTGTTCAGGGTTGCGACCGGTGGCAAACGCATTCGGAGCCGAATCTTCAACAATGAATATCCGAGGCTTAGGCACACCGGCACCGATGCACAGCCCTTCGACCAGATTGTGCAAACGGGGGTAACTCACCGGATCAGCGGGCACCGCACGACTCATCGACAGCGCTATCGAGTCAGATTTCCAATAACTCAAGAACGCGGAGCCGCCACCGATTGCTAGTGCGAACACAAAAGCAATTGGCCCGGCGCCCAAAAGTTTCTGCACGACGAAGGCGATAAGGGCCACGAAGAGCACGAAACCAAAGGTCAATAGCGCCGATCGGCGCTTGTTTGAGGTGACTTGGTCGTACACGAGGAAATGAGCTTAGAACTGAACCTTCACGGGCCCGCGTTCTGCATCGTCGGTCTTGAAATATTCTCGTGGTGTGCACTTGGCCATGCCCGCCAACAAAGAGCTTGGGAAGACCTGGATTTTGGTATTGAAATCTTGCACTACGCCGTTGTAAAACTGGCGGGCGTAGGCGACTTTGTCTTCTGTTGATGTCAGTTCTTCTTGAAGGTTCAAAAAGTTGGTGTTGGCCTTGAGATCGGGGTAGGCCTCTGACAGAGCGAAAAGACTCTTGAGTGTGCCCGACAGCGCATTTTCGGCACCGGCTTGGGCGGCGGGGCCTTGCGCAGTCATGGCCGAGTTGCGAGCAGCAATGACCGCCTCCAACGTACCTTTTTCGTGGGCTGCGTAGCCCTTTACTGTCTCGACGAGGTTGGGAATGAGGTCATAGCGACGCTTGAGCTGTACATCTATCTGTGCCCAGGCGCTGTCCACCTTGTTCTTTAAGCGGATTAATCCGTTGTACGACATGACAAGCACGAGTGCGAGAAGTACAACGACGACGATGACAATTACTACGGCCATGAACGACCCTTCGGTTGAGGATATTGAACTGCTCAGAGTCTATGGCGCTTCAAGATCGCTTGGTCGTACAGGTCAAGGTATTTGATCGCCAATTGCGCCATGTCAAATTCCTTGGCGCGCGCCCGCCCCGAGACCACCAGCTGGCCGGCAAGGACTGAGTCGCCCAAAACCCGGCACAAACCCTGGGCGAGGGCATGGGCATCTCCCGCTGGCACGAGGATGGCATCCACACCATCACGAGCGACTCGAGCAAACGCGCCAAGATCACTGGCCACAATCGGCGTGCCCGCAGCCATGCCTTCAAGCAGAATCACACCGAAACTCTCGCCCCCCAAATTTGGAGCGCAATACACATCGGCGCCGGCATACAAGTGCCGACGGTCGTCATCAGACACTCGTCCCAGCCACGACACGCGAACGCCCCAGGGCTGCGAGTCGGCCTTCTTGCGCAACTCGTCGGTTTGCTTTCCCGACCCGGCTACCCACAACAGGGTGTCGTCGGGAAGCTCGCCGAAAGCGTCAAGCAGTACGTCAAGCCCTTTGCGTGGCTCGTGTCGGCCGAGAAAAAGTATCGTTGGCCCGATCGTGGCGGCAGGAGATGCGGAGGCAAACCGGTCGAACTCGATGCCGTTAAAAAGGGGCGTGTACTTACCACGCAGGTATTTTCGAGCTAGCTCCTGCGCATCAGGCGACACTGCTGCACGAATGTCGATCAGCTTGGCGAACATGTACACAAACGGATGCAAGATGCGGTACGGCGTGTTGTTTCCAGCCGCGTGAAATGTTCCGACCTTGGGTAGACGGGAACATACGAGCGACGCCAGCGTGGTACCGGGTGCGAGGGGCTCGTGGAGATGCAATACATCGAATTTGCCCGCTTTGATGGCCCGCCGGGTGCGTCTGACCACGCCAAAATCGAGCGCCAACGGGGCCACCGATCCGTTGGTGGATGTTGGAATACTCTTGCCCAGCGATACCACGAAATCGGGATGATCGTCGTCGTCGCACGGAGCTAGTACCGACGCTTCGTGGCCCAGTTCGTGCAGCGAACGCGCCAAACCCAGTACTTGTTCCTGCACTCCGCCAGGCACTGACAGGCTGTAGGGGCACACCAGGCCGATTCGCACAGTGTCACCGTAGTGTCCCCATTGCCATGCGTCACTAGCGATTCAGCTATAGGGTGGCGACGTGTATACCCGTGGTCGACCGCGTATCGCTGGTCGCTGGCGTTCGGTTTTTGTCGTGCTCATCACCAGTGCGGTAGCAATAGGGTCAGTCGGCATAGCTCCCAACGCGCACGCCGATGAGTCCGAAATCGCGGCAGCACGTCAGCGAGCCAACGCCGCGGCACAAGAGCTTTCCGATGCCGAAACAGCACTGGCAAACACGCTGGATTCATTCGACAACTTGTCGGCCCGGCGGTCAAAAATCGTGGACAAACAAGCCGCACTCGCCGTTGACGCCAAGCGCGTGATCGTGCAGCAATACGTGCGGCCGGCCACCAGCAGCGTGTTAGATGAAGACCTCACCAAATCGGTACGCATGGCGGTGTTGGCTGAGGTGGCCCTGGGCACCACCAACGATGCCGTGGCGGAATTTAGAGCGTCCCTCGGCGACCTCGCCACGGTGGCGAAACAACTCGACGCATCGGGCAAACAGCGCGACCAACTCGTCAAGGATTTGGCTACCAAACGCAAAAATCTGGAACACGAATTGGCGCTCTTGGAAGAAGCCGAAGCCAAGCGCCAGCAGGCGGCGGCAATTCAGCGCCAACGTGATCAGGCCCTCCAGGATGCTCGCGACCGTTTGAGTCGCGGCGAGGCCGGATTCGGGAATTCGCCGATCGCGTTCGGCGATTGGATCTGCCCTGTCCAAGGCGCGCTGAGTTTTGTGGACGATTTCGGTGTGCCGCGTCCAGGTGGTCGCAAACACCACGGCGTCGACATCATGGCCGCACAAGGGACCTTGCTCGTCGCACCGGTGTCGGGTGATTTGTCGTACGCGTCTGAATCTCTGGGCGGAAATACCTACTGGCTACAGGGCGACGATGGACTTGTGTATTACGGGGCCCACCTCGAGAGCACCGGCATTGGCGGCCACGTCCAAGCCGGTGTCGTGATTGGCACGGTAGGAATTACGGGCGACGCCACCGCGTATCATTTGCACTTCCAAATAGGACAGCCCGGCGGAGGTTGGTACAACCCGTACTCGACACTCGCTGCGCATTGCTAATTGCGCACTGTCGACAAGTTGACCACCCCCACCGGGCTGACAATTCATTCAGACGATCGCTCCTCGAAGTCCTGCGACGACTACTCGTCTGGGGATGCGAGGTCGGCGGCCGCTAGGGAGTTATTGCGCTAATTCGGGTTGCCCAGTTGCCCAACGCCACTCGAGTACCGCCGCAGCTGCCGATGGCACCCGTGAGGTATTGCGCAAGCGTACAAGTCTGGGCGATGTATTCGTTAGCAACCCACACGGTATTTCCGACAACAGCGGTGGCTCCGTAGTCGCCCCATCGGGGTCGGGCCACGCCACTACCGGAGAAGGCGTCATAACCACTAAAGCCGTCCTGAGGCCCAGCGCCTTCGGCAATAATTTGCACGGGGCCGTTGTGACCTTCGCTCCCCAAGGTGACATACCCTGCGCTCGGGTAGTGATCAGCACCAACCAAAGTAAAGGACATGATGGCTTTGCCCGATTGGGTCACGCCGATCGATGGGTACACAACGTTGTTGTCGCCGACGGCGACATACCCGTTGTTGACGGTCTCCGGTTTCAAATTGCCGCTGTCCCACGTCGGGCGTACAACGAACCATTCGCTGGCACTCTGCTCATGGGTACCGTTGCGGCCTTCAACGCGCACCTTGGTGGCCAGTGCTCCGTACAACCGACCTTGGAAATACGTGACCTGTTGCATGCGGCCATCGCCCGAGTCGATCTTGGAGGTCGTGGCCGTGTGAGCAGGTTCGGCACCGAAGAAATATTGCCAACAACCAGGACCAAATGGCGTGACCACCGTGGTGTCATTGATGCAATCACGCAACGGTGCTGGACCGTCTTTCTGCGTCGACCCGTTTGGCATTGCATACGGCTCGACACCGGTAAACGCGCTTGACAATTTCAGCGTCGGCGTGGCGGTGTTCAACGACGAAGTATTCGTCAGTGCCCAGGTTACGATCTTGGACGCGCTCGGTGCCGTGTTGCCCGACTCAGATCCGTCGCCACCAATTGACGACAAGAAATACTCTGTACCGCCGTGGCTCAGATCGTTGCCACCCACAGGAGCGATTGCCGGCCACACGGTGAAACCGTTGTAGGGAGCGATCTTCAAATTCTCCAGGTGCACCAATCGAACAGCGGTGCTGCCAACGGTTAGGTCGGTCTTGTTGAGGGCATACACTTGAGCGCCGTTGTAGCCGTCAGCGAAGAACGCGTACTCATTGGTCGTCACATAGATTCCGTTAGAGTCAGCTCCGATATGGGGGTAATCGCCGATGCACGGTCCGCCGGCGCAGTGGTGATTCGGTGTGCCCTGAGTACCGTCGTTTTGCACAGCCAGGCTGTATCTCACCCACGAGCCAGTCGGGTTAGCGGTTTGGCTCACGGCGATATCAAGATGATTCGAGCCCAACAATCCGCCGGTCACTGGGTCGGCGTCAAGCGTGAGGACAACCAAGAAAAACCGTTGAGTGTCGGGATCGAAATAGCACACCGGGTCGGTGAGGTTTGGGCCGAACACCCGAGTCGCCCGGATGATGGCCGCAGGGTAGCCGTAGAACGTGTTGAGGTCGACGACTCCGATAAGCGGGTTTCCCGCGCTGTCGAAAACTCGCAAAACATCGTTGACGGCTTCCATCACATATCCGCCGCCGGCGCAGAGTGCTTGGTCGGGAGGTTCGACGGTGAATTGGTTGCCTCCATTGGCCAGGCGTTGCTGGCGCAAGTTTAATCCTCGAAAACTTGTCGTCACGTTGGCGGCCGCGCCACTCGAAACTCGCGACCCGTCAACTTTCTTACCTTCGTATGACGTGGGCGCAGCCGTGGCTGGCTCAGTAATAGCCGATGGCGACAGCTCTAGTTTGCCGGCGTCTCCGCCGTCGATGGCGGCCGCGGCGTCGGCAAAGGACGTTGTACCTCGGTTGACCAGAGTCCTGGTCTGGCTGGCAGCTTGGGCAGATGAGCTGTACGACACGAGGCCGCCAACGACCCCCAACAGCGCCACAATTGCTCGGGTTTTTCTTCGCATATTTCCCCTCCAAAGTCACGGTATGTGACATCGGATGGCAACCTACACCACTGAAAAATTGGGCGCTCGCTCGATCCGGTGACCAGCTACTTGATGGGAACCACCAAGCGCACATCGGTAT
This sequence comes from Acidimicrobiia bacterium, assembly GCA_043782545.1. Taxonomy (GTDB): domain Bacteria; phylum Actinomycetota; class Acidimicrobiia; order Acidimicrobiales; family JBBRKR01; genus JBBRKR01. The sequence continues at coordinate 3,916 of JAYWAI010000117.1, read as the reverse complement.
CACGCGCCGATCCGCTCATCACTGACCGAGCATCAGCGGCGGCAAAACCGTGAGCCAGTTGAGCATGAAGCTCGCTCAATGAACCGGGCTCACGCACTGGATCGACCATGGTTGAGCGGATCTCGATCGATTCATCTGCGTGGCACACGAATTCGAGCACGCGGTGTTGCGAAGGAAAATCGATGGTTGAGCAGGTGGTGATTTCCCAGTAACCACCGTACGTCGTAGCTCTGGGTTCAATTTTGTTGACATGGCGGTGCCCCACCAACCACGCCACGACGCTGCGATGCTGAGCGACCGTGGCATGAAATGCGTCTCGCAACAAACGATCTGGACGTCGCCCACGCGTATTGACAAGCGACCGGCTGCCGTGGTGACTAGCGAGCACGGCAATACGCCCGGGCTCAGCGTCGACTTCGCCGAGACGTTCGTCAAGCCACGCCAACTGTTGTGCACCGATGCTGCCCTGATAATCGCCTTCTGGATGGTTGGTGTCCAAAATAATCAATCGGATGTGTTCGAGATCAACAAACGTGTCTGCACCAGCGCCCGATTCGTAGCCCCGGGCTCCGGCTATCTGGTGAGCCGCGAGCCATTCACCGCGATCGATGGACCGGCGGGTGGGGTTGGGCGCTATTGGCCAACCTGGTCCTTTTGAAAAATTCTCGGGAAAGTCAAGGAACTCGACGAGCGGATTCTGGCCCAAACAAGTCGTGGCGCGGTGTGTCGATTTGTAGGAACCCATGGCAATAGCTTCAAGTCGCGAGTTAGTGATCGAGGTGCCTTGACGCAACACGTCATGGTTGCCCACCACGCTGGTCCAGGGGGCCATCAAACCATCCGAGTCGATGGGTTCATTCACCCTGTCAATGAATGCGCCACCACGCCACTGTGCCGACCAAACAGCCGAATCCGGCTCGATGTCTGGCAACCAAAACGGCCACTCGCCGCCCGTCGCCGAGCGAAAGTCTTGTAAACACCCGGTCGCATCAAGACTGGCCGTACCGCCGGCCATCATCGCCAAATAGGCATCAAGCTCGTTGCGTTGGGCGTTATCGATGTTGTCGCCGGTTGACACCACCAGGTCGACAGGCACATCGGCGTGGTGACGGTTGATGTGCCTTATGTGCGCTTGCAACGCATGCGCGGTCAGCAATTCGTACGGGCGATGCATATGAATCAGATCGGCCCACTGGGGGTCATGGGCGAGCAATTCCACCCACTCGGCTCGGGCTGGCGACGCCGCATCCATGATGTGCAAGTCGCTGATGTGCACGAGTCGAGCCAGTATCTGGCCGCCGGCTTGTGACTCGCCGCCAAGGTCGGTACGCACGACATCAGTCATTGGCCACGGTGCCGAAGTCGTTGGGCAAGTTGCCGATCAAAGCTCTCGACTACTTCGCCCGCGCCGTAGGGCACCGAGCGCAATCCGTTCATAACCGCCACCAAGCATTTGTCCCGCAGCCGTTCTAGCTCTCGCACACCCATGCCGTTGGCTTGCGTGTCTGACTGATCACAGAGCCGGTCCAAGAGGTCGTTCGTGAGCTCGGGCACGTCCATCAACTTGGTCCATGGCCATTGCAATGCCGGGCCAAACTGCGCCATGAAATGCCGCATTCCTTGCTCACCACCGGCGATTCGATAGGTGAGAAACGTACCCATGAAGCTCCAACGCAAACCGGCTCCGTAACGGATGGCATCATCGATTTGTTCGACGGTCGCAACGCCATCGTTGACGAGCCACAAGGCTTCCCGCCACAGCGCTTCCAACAATCGATCGGCCACGAATCCGTCGATTTCCTTGTTGAGCCGCAAGGGTTTCATGCCAACACTGGCATACACGGCCACAGCGCGATCCATGGCTGCACTACTGGTTTGGGTACCGCCCACGACTTCAACCAGCGGCAACAAATACGCGGGGTTAAAAGGGTGCCCGACTACCAATCGTTGCGGGTGGGCCATGCCCGCTTGTAAGGCAGTCGGCAACAGGCCTGAAGTGGACGATCCAATCACGATCGCTGGCGACGCCACCGCATCAGCGGCAGCCAAAAGCGACTGCTTAAGTTCGAGTTGCTCCGGCGCACTTTCCTGAATGAAATCGACGCCAACACAGGCATCAGCAATACCGCTTACCACCGTCACAGCACCCGACGCCGGCAGCTGCGAGGCGTACAAACTCTGCATGGCCGAACGGGCATTGTCGATGACCTCGGTGACTTTTCGTTGGGCATCTGGGTCGGGGTCAAAGAGCCTGACATCGATACCGTTCAGCGAGAATCGCGCTGCCCATCCCCCGCCAATTACGCCACCACCCAAAAGGCCAACTGTTTGTACGCCGGCCGAATTCATGCGTGTTTTACCAATTTCAATTTCTCTCGGACGGCTTGCGGGCCAAGTACTGACACGTTCATGCCGTCCAATATTTTTGTTGCCTTTTCAACCAGTTTTGCGTTGGTGGCCAACTCGCCTCTCCCGGCATAGAGATTGTCCTCTAACCCGACGCGTACGTTGCCACCATGCATCACCGCCATGGCTACATAAGGCAATTGCATTCGACCTATAGAAAACGCGCTGAACGTGCACCCGGGTGGCAAGCCGTGCACCATCGAGGCAAACGTGAGTGGGTCATCGGGCGCTCCGTAGGCAATGCCCATGCAGAGTTGAATCATGACCGGATCGTCGATGAGCCCTTGGGCCACCATTTCCTTGACACTAATGAGGTGGCCCGTGTCAAAAACTTCGAGCTCTGGCCGCACACCGAGTTCCTGCACCCGTCGAGCCATCGTGCGCAACACGGCGGGCGTATTGACCATCACGTAGTCGCCCCCCGAACCAAAATTCATCGACCCGCAATCCAACGTGCAAATCTCCGGCAGCAGCGCTTCAACGTGGTTCAGACGCTCAGTCGCGCCAGCCATATCAGTGCCAATGTCGGCCAGCGGCAGCGGCTTCTCATCACTGCCCAACACCAGATCGCCGCCCATGCCCGCGGTGAGATTGATGACCACGTCGACATCGCTAGACCGAATTCGCTCGACCACTTCTCGATACAGGTCGACGTCACGAGAGCCAATTCCCGTCTGGGGATCACGCACGTGAATGTGCACAATTGCCGCCCCGGCGCGAGCGGCATCAAGCGCCGAATTGGCGATCTGTTCTGGCGTCACAGGCACGTGCGGGCTCTTGCCAATTGTGTCGCCCGCTCCGGTGACCGCACAAGTAATAAACGTTTCCCAATTCAATTTGCGCCCCTCAGCAACATGTTGTTTCGTGCCTTCACGCTAACGGTAACTCATGCCTGCGGGTGGGCATCGTTGATTGCGGCCAGGCCCATTTCGGTTCGCCACGGCAACATGATTCGGTTCGCGCCCAAGCGTTTGAGATCGCGTCGAAGATCACTGTGGGGCGCGAGCCAATCACCGTCGAGAACACCCTCCACGGTGGCGGTGAATGGGCGTACGCCGTCGTTGGCCACGCGAGCGACCTCGATCAGGGATGCAACGTCGCGCTCCCAAGAATGCACGTTGATTCCATCAGCATGTCGACCCGCGACCGCAGCCATTAGCGGGCCGTTCACGCCGATCATGATCGACGGTACGCGACACGGAGTGACCACGTGATCTGGTTGCGAGAAACTTGCCGTATCGGAGGAAAATTTTGGTGCCCCACCCCACAGAGCGCGCAAATATTCCGTTGTATCGGTCACGATTGTCCGGCGGCGCGCCGCATCAAACATGGGCAGTCCCAACATGCGCAACTCCGCGGCGTACGGCGATTCAGGGCCAGCACCGGCACCCAAACCCAAAAGAAATCTGCCGCCGCTCAAGTTGGCCAGTGTGGACGCCGCTAACGCAATATGGGCGGGGTGACGCGTGGTGGCGTTGATCACCAAAGGGCCGAAGTCGACGCGCTTGGT